>NZ_JBEXMH010000007.1:0-236550 GCF_040610415.1 Amycolatopsis sp. NPDC004079
CCTTGCCCGGCGGCGGCGCCGGCAGCCTCGCCGCCAGCGTGCCGAGGTCGAGGTCGAGGGCATGCGCGATGCGAGCCAGCACCAGCACGGACGGGTTGACCTCGCCGCGCTCGATCTCGCCGATGTAGGACCAGTTCACGCGGGAGATCCGGCCGAGCCGTTCCAGACTCCACTTCCGCGGCTGCTTCGCCTCCCGTGCCGCGCGCAGCCGCTCGCCCAGGACAAGGGCGAACTCCGAGGGCTGGGCACGAGGATCCGGATGCGGCGGCATGGCCAGCTATGCCTATCGGCCCAAGGACCATCAAACCAGAGGCTAATGCCATAGGGTTTGTGACCCTATGGCATTAGCCATAGACTCTGAGCTGAAACCGCAGCTGGCGGCGTTGCGCGCCGTACTGATCCAACCGGGGACATTCACCGCATGGACGACGTGGACCTGACTCGCCGGGCCTCCGGGCTCGTCGTCGTCCGACTGCGCCGCGGAGCGGCACTGCCCGGCGGCCGTCTCGCGGGGGAAAGCGACCGAACGGCGCACCTGTGTCCGGTCCCGCACTGCGAGCGGGCCTCCGACAGCCTGACCGCGCTGTGCGGCCTGGTGATCCTGCCGGTCAGGGCGGACCTGCTGCCCGCCCTGACCGGCATGCCCTGCCCGGCTTGTCTCGTCCGGGCCACCTGCGGAGCGGTCGGCTGACCCCTAGCCGTCCGCCCGGCACCGCGGCCCCCGTGCTCAGCCTCCCCAGCGGCGCGGGGGCCGCGGCGTGCTCAAGCAGCAGTCCCCGGCATCGTCATGGGCACCGCGAGGTTCGCTCGTCGCATGCCGCGATCGTGGCGGGGTTCTCAGGAGCGCGCGCCCTGTCGTTCACCTGCGCCTCCCTCCAGCGGTTCCAGGGCCGATCCTTCCACACAGCAGCATTCGGGCACTGCTTCCGGGGTTTCCTCCTTTGCTGGCAACGGAAACACCTCCCCCACCGGGCGAGCACCGAGCACGGCGGGGAACGCAAACGACCGCCCCTGGCTCATCGAGCGCCACTTCACCCAAGCCGCGGCTACCGACCGGGTCGCACTTTCCAGACCCAGACCTACCGGATCGGGGGATTCTTCGAGTTCCGCACCCGCAGCGACATTATCGGCTGACCGCGCGGGCGACCCTGGTCAGTATTGGTGCGGATTGAGCTGGCGGAGCTTGGCCTTGAAGTCCGGGTCCGGTGCCGTCGGCGTATGCACCCCAGACGCGACGTTTATGCGGGCAAATGCCGTGTCCGGGGATGAGGTGTCGCTGATCGCCGTCGCTCGACGGCGGCGCGCTCGTGCCGTTGTGTGTCTCGCATCGATCGCGGCGGTGATTGTGCGGCAGGTCACAGTTGGCCTTGTCGGTGAGGGTTGAGCGCGGCAAACATCTCGTTGAAGCCATTGACTGGTTGGTCCCTGCGCGTTTCCCCTGATGAAATGTCAAGGTGGCACCAGTTCCCGAACTCGCCGCGGCCGCAGACCATCAAGCTCATGGTGCCGGGCTCGTGCACTTCCATGACCTCGCGGAAGACGTTGTGCTCGACGGCGTTGGCCGTGGGGCTGGCGTGGGTGATGCGGGGCTCGATGATCACGTCGGCGCGGCCGGTTTCAGGGTCGATGTTGGCACCTGGGAAAGGGCCATTATTCGGAACGCGCGCTATTCCTCGTTCTGGCTGGCAGGTGTCAGGTGTCCCGTTGTTCAGCCTGGGCTGCGCGCCAGCGGTCGTTCAGTTCAACGATCAGGCGTCGGCGTGCGGCAGTTTTCCGCTGGCCTCGCGTTGGCCGTCTGCGCCGGGTCCGCCGCTGTCGCTTGGCGTAGCCGCAGGCACGGAATCACCGGAGGGTGCCGGCGGCTCGACGGCCTGTCCCTCTGCGGTGACTCGGAAGGCGTCCAACGCGGCCAGTCGCGGGTCGTGCCCGTCGCGGACGAGTTCTCCGACGAGTCGCCACATGGTGCGTTCGTCATCCATCTCCCGTGGGACGCTGAGACCGAATGCCGCGGCTAGGGGATGTCGGCCGAGGTTGACCATCGCCCGGACCGCGCCGGCCCATTCGTCGGTGGCCTGCACGGCCAGCCGGTACCAGAGCATTGTGAGCAGGATCAGCGCGGCGATTGTCGCTGTGGTCAGGCCCGTCCGCTCCGCGAGACCGCCGGCCAGGCAGGCAGCTGCGGTCACGGCGACGACGAGGTGGCCGTAGAGCAGGCTGATGAAGAAGTCCACGCTCATCCGGGTGTCGTCGGTCTGTTTGCGGGCCGGTTCGGGAACAGCGGCGTTGAGTTCGTGCCAGAGGGTCTGCGAATCGAGTCGGTACCGATCGTGCCCGTACTCCTCGAACCTGCGGATTGCATTGCCGAGCTGGGTCGGCGCGACTTGCCGGTCGTCTAGGGGGTAGCGATGGAACCGTTCGTCGAGCAGCGCGAGCCAGATCGTTCCCTTGCGGAGGTCCTTGACAAGGAATCGGTTGATGATCGGGTGGGCGCGGAAGGCGTCGAGTACGGGCCGGTCGGCATCGGTCAGGCGGCCCGCATCCTCTTTCCTGGCCAAGGTCGCGGCGTCGACGCGGTTGCGCAGCAGGTGCTTGCGGGCGAGATGGCGCCGGCGACGTGCTTGTGCCAGTCGCATGGGCCAGCCGAGGTAGCCCTCGAGGATGCGGTAGAGCGGCGTCTGCAGTGCGGCCAGGACCAGGCCGAGCACGGCACTGGCGGCGAGGCCGAAGATCGCCGCACGGGTGGTCTCGGTGTTGAGCGCGCCGAATCCGCTCAGTTTCGGTGCCACGACGAAACCGAAGATGAGCACGTTGACGAGGCTGGGCAGGATCCACCCGACCAGCAGTGCGCGCCCGCCGGACAGAGCGCTCTGGAAAATGCCCGTCATCGTCGCGGTCGGCGCCGCCGGAGGACTCTCCGCAGCCACGGCTCACGCAAGTCGTCGTAGGGCCCGGGAACCCCGGAGCCGACATCTGCGCGGGCCGTGTTCGCTTCCGGCGGTGTCAGTGCCCTGGACGGCGCCAATGGCTGTTCCCCGCCCGGATCCAGTCCTCGTTCGCTCAGCAGCTGTTCCCAATACGGCCGCGGGATGGGGCCGGGCGGTTCGGGTACGAAGGAAGCGACGAACGCCGCCGCACGGTTGCTCAGAATCTGCTCTTTGGCATCGGACACGGTAATTGAACGGCGATTCGATCCCCAGTCTGGGCTGCTGTCGTCTATGAAGCCCGGTCCGGGCGGACGGCTCCCGACCCGTCCGCCCGGATCGGCCGCGTTCTGGGAGTTTTTCGCGTTCTTCTCGTATTCGTCAAGCAGTTCAGTGGAGTATTTGTCGGGGCGGCTGCTGCTGAATATCGCGAGTTCTTCCTGGGCGAGGCGCATCGACATGCCGACGCCCAGATCGGTCCGGGGCAGCGGGTCGGTCGCCGGCGAGCGGTCAGCGCAGATCTCGAGAAACGCGCCGAGGGCGACGCCCAACTGAAGCGGGTATGCGGAGGTCAGTTCGACCCATTTCGGCAAGAGGGGCGTTGCATTGATGCGGAGTTCTTCGACCACCTCCTCTGCCTCGTAGCTCCAGTACATCGCCCGGTTTCCGAAGGAGAGTTTGTCGCCCGCGCGTCGGAAAGCCGTGATCAGCTTACGAAGGACCACCCACACCTCGTCCGGGTTGCCGCAGAGCCAGGTGGCCCCCGCGAGATACTGCTCGGAGACTGTGAGGAAGTACCGGGACTCCTGGACGATGGCGGGCTTGAAGGGGCCCGCGGCGATCGCGGAAGCCTGCCGGTAGGCGCCAAGGGCGACGCTCAGGTCATAGGAGTATTCGCCGCCGTCGGAGGCGAGGTCGGTCCATCGGGCCAGCAGCGGCTCCACACCTTTGTCGAGCCCGCTCATCAGGCCTGTCATCTTGACGCCTTCGTACTCCATCCATTCGGCCGGGCTCCACAGGTCTCGATAGAAGCGAATCAGCGAAAATTCTCGGTTCGCCGGTTCGATCAAATCCAGCAAAGCCGAGACGGTGCTGTGCTCGTCACCCATGCGGACTGACCGTACTCACACCACCACAGCCCGTCTTCGGTTCCGGCAATTTCGCGGCGACGACGTGGATGGGCCTGTCCGGCTACCGAGCCCGCCACACTGGGTCAAAACCCGGCATGCTTCGGCGTAGCGGGCCGCGTCGTGGTGTTCAGGGCCGCCGCCGGCGGCTGTCCGGGGTTAGCACGTGCACTCCGGCTGCGGCCAGGTGGCCGACGGTGTAGGTGCTGGCGTGCCAGCGTTTGACCGGTCCGCCGGCGAGCGCTTCGAGCCGGTCGTGGTCGAGAAAGTCCCACGAGGGTTCGGCGAAGGGCTTGGTGAAGCAGACAGCCTCGACCTCGCCGCGGCCGGTGCCGCCGAACAGCCCGTCCGGGTAGGCCAGCACCCACGTGACCGCGTCCGAGGCTGCGCCGCCGAGCATCGACTCGGCGACGGTCGCGGCAAGCTCTTCGGCCTGGTTGGTGATCGAGTCGGACTGGTTGTCAGCCAGTTGCCCGATCACCACCACCGGCTTCCGGCCCTGCGGCTGGAACACGCGCACGTGGTAGCGGCCCTCGCTGAACATCCCGAGCAGCCGGACCTGCAACACCGCCTCCCCGACGAGGGTCGGGCCGTCATCGGCGCCGTCACCGGCCGCGGTGCTCGTGATCTGGAGAGCGGTGATCTGCTCGGCCAGCGCGCTGGTCGTCGCGGTGGTCTGTCCCAGCAGCGCGGCAGCCGACTCCGCGAGCCGTGCCTGGTCGTCCGCGACGGCGGCCTGGTTCGGCACCTCGCGCGGGCCGTCGCCGCTCGGCAGTGCGACCAGCGCACCGTCGCGCAGGCCCCGGACGATCTTCTCGGTACCCAGTTTCGTCAGCTGCTCCAAGGCCGCACTCGCGCGGGCAATCTCGGTCAGCACCGCGGCGGCGGTCTGCGGCCAGCCCAGATCGGGCTCGTGGGGAAGGCCGAAGGTGCTGGTCAGCTGTTCCAGCCGCGCCGCGGCGAAACGCAGCTCGTCGCCGGGTTCGACGACGTCTTGGCGGTGGGCGATCGGGTCGCCGTCGGCGCGTGCTGCTGCATCCACCTGCAGCAGGTAGCTCAGGTCGTCCGCCACCCGTTCCTGCAGCTCGGCCTCAAGCGTGGGGTGCTCGCCGCAGCGATCGCTCAGGCGCAGGTCGACCATCGGCACCCCGGCACTGCCGAGGTCCTGGCTGTTGAGCCAGGACGCGAGCGCTGACGCCAGCTCACCCATGTAGTCGGTCATGCCAGCGACCCTACGAGCCGGCACCGACACAAACGGTGCGCGGACAGGGTCACCCGGTCCGGTGCTGGACGGTCGGCGGCATGCCGCGAAGAATCGGGGTCCGGCCGCGAGTTGGCGGCCGTGCACGGTGTCGGCGGGGTTAAGGCCCGCTCGTCGGCAACGGTTGTCCGTGCGGGAAGGACATGCCCGGGGTGACGGCCGGGAGTCCTCGATCCGGGCTTTATCACGATGGAGGCGTAGCGCTCCGGCACGCAGAGCCGAGTGCGCGAGCGCACCCGCAGCAATTCTGCGGGTGGCGCACACCGTGCCCTGACCAGGCGGGCACCGGTGTGGGAGGACGGTCCCGCGTCTGCCGGGCGCTCCCGACGGCTTTCTCCGTCTCTCGCTGAGTCATGCCCGCGCGCGGTGCGCGGCAACCAGCCGTGCTTTCGCGCGCCCTCGACGCGGAGGGGAGGTGAATCGTGATGGACAGGCACACCCCGATGGACCGGGAATCCGCCGACCGGATCTCCGCGGCCGCGGACCGCGACCCGACGTCGCCGACCGCGACCAGCGGTTTCGACGGCCGGGCCCAGGCCGCCGCCGACCGCAACGACGAGAACGACGAGGAGGACGACTGAACGAACCCGGGCCGGGACACGGTGATGCCGCGGCCCGGCCCGGGGCCACGTCGGCCCGGTCAGGGGCGATCCGGGTGTTCGCGGTGTTGGGTGATCGGGCTGGGGTGTCTTGCGCTGGGGCTTCTGCGTGTTGATCGTTTGTGTCGGTCGCGGCTGGCACTATGACGTCCATGAGCTGCAAGTTGTGGGTGCAGAGCGCGGACTGGCAGGCCACCGTCCGGGCCGACCGGATCATCGGGCTCCGGGTCGCCGCGGCGCCGGGCACGGGCGAGCTGTACGGCCCGTTCCGGCTGGAGGCCGTCACCCCCGACCCGGTCGGCGAGCACGGCGCCACCGTCGTGCGGCTGTGTTCGGGGAGGGCGGAGACCTTCCCCGAGGACGCCGCCCAGGACCTCGCCCGGCTGATCGCCCAGCACATCGACGACCCGGACGGCGGCCTCGTTTTCTGTTCGGACGACGACACCACCCAGGACCTCAAGGTCAAGCTGTTCGAGTTCCGGTCGTTCGCCGAGCGGACCGGGCCGCGCCCGGTCCGCTGAGCCGCACGTTCCCCGGCCTGCCTCCGACTGGCCGGGGAACGTCAGTACCGGTGCGGGTTGAGGTCGCGCTGGAGTTCGAGGAACTGCGGCGGCAGGGTCGCCGCGGTGAACGTCGCGTCGGCGGGGTCGAGGTAGCCCCATCCGGCCATTCCGGGGCCGCAGATCATCAGGGTCATGGTGCGGCCGGGGTGGACTTCGGTGACCTCGTGGAAGACCTCGCGGCCGATCTTGTTGACCTCGCCGACGTGGTGCTCGACATCGGCTTCGAGAACCACGTGGCCGTCCCACCTGGGAAAGAGCCATTATTGGAACCGTGCGCAATTCCCCGAGGAGGCACGCGGCGGGACTCGGGAGCCTGAGCGCCGAGCAGGTCGCCGCGCTCAGGATTCGGGGAATGCGTACGACTTCGGCACGCCGAGCAGGCGTTCGGCCTGACGGTTCTTCTCATTGAGGTGCTGTTCGAAGCGCGCGATCTCCACGTACGCGATCCCGGCCGCGGCCATGTTCGACGCGTCGAAGTGCAGCTGGCTCACGGTCGGCAGCCTGATGTCGGCGAGATCGGTCCCGGTGGCCTCAGCCTCGGCAACCGCCGTGGTGAACGCCTTGCGGTGCTCGGGTGGCGTGAGGTTCGCGCGCCGCGCGGTTTCCGCTATCAGGGCTGGTTCGCGCTCGGGGTCGTGGAGGAGTTCGTGGTGCCACTTGCCGACCTCGTCGAAGAACCTCGGGAGGATGATCTTCATGTCGACGAGCTCCAGGCGGGTCGGCTCGGTCGTCAGCGTCACGATCTGGTCGCGCCAGCCCCGCGCGTAGGCGCGAACCAGGTCGACGCACCACCACATCGGCCGGTATTCGGAGGGATCGCCGAGGTTCTTCCGCGGCACGATCCGCCGGTCCCATTCGCCGCGCGGGCGATCCTGATCAGTCATCCGCCTCAGCATGCCAGGGCGGCGCACCTCTCGGGCGACGATGCCGGACACGGTGTGCGGCCAGTTAGGAAGGTCGACGCGAACTGGTCGCGCCCCGGCCATGGCGGAGGCCGGGTGGGTCCTGTGACCCGCCCGGCCTCGCCGGTACGACCGGCGTTCAGCCGACGTCGAGCGCCAGGCCCGCCACCCGCAGCGCCTCCAGGATGATTTCCCTGTGGTCCCAGGGCATGTCCTCGGCCACGGCGTCGACGACGCGCCGCCAGCGGACATCCCGCACGGCGTCGCCGATCAGGACCGGCACCGGTGCCGGCAGCAGCACGACGTAGCTGACGGTGGCGTACCAGTCGTGTTCGGTGTGTCCTTCGGGGCGCGAGGACACGTGCATCAGGTCCGCGACGTCGAGGCGGACGCCGGTTTTTTCGCGGAGCCGCCGGACCGCGACCTGGTCCGGCGCGGCCCCGGGGAGGCAGATCCCGCCGGGCAGGCCCCAGAGCCCGGCGTGCGGTGCGCGGTCCCGCTGGGCCAGCAGCACGCACACCGCGCCGGTCTCGTCCTTGGCCAGCACCACGGCGTTCGCCGCGTGGTGAACCCGGTCCACAGTCGTGCCGGTCGTGGTGTCGTTCATGGTGATCTCCTTGTCTCTCAACAGGTTCCCGACTCCCGGGGGTGCTTCCAGCTTCGCGGTCAAACGGTCGTGAGCCGAGGTGTTTCCCGTTGAGTCTTCGACTGGGAAACCCTGGAAACGGGGCTTTGCGTCTGAGACCGGCTGTCGCGAGCAGCGGGACCTGGTTGCTCCGAGCCGTCCCGGCTGGAAACCGCGTGACCCGGGGTCAGCGTCGTTGAGGACTGCTGCGGTCTCGCTGGCGTTCAGCGTCGGCCGCGAGGTAGTCGTTCCAGCTGCTGTTGGCGAGCTGTGCCCACCTGGTGGTGGTGCTCGGGGTCAGACCGAACAGGTCCGCGACGACGACGGACGGCATGTCGGTGACGGCGTGGAGCATCGTCGTGTTGCGGGCGGTTCGGGTGTGGAGCCCGCGTTTGGTCAGCAGGGTCGCCAGCCCGTGGGCGTTGCGCGGCTGGTTCGGGTAGCGCCCCCGCAGCAGGTAGACGGGCGGTGCGCCGTTGGCGTAAGGGAAGCTCGCGCCCTCTTGGGCGAGGTAGCGGTCGACGAGGCGGGCCGGTGACGGGGGAAGCAGCACGGGCTGCTTGCCCAGGACGAGGAAGGCGTTGTCGCTGTCGCGACGGAACGCGGTGCGGGGCAGCTCGACGAGGGTCTGAAGCGGCAGGGCGTCGAGGGTGGCGTGGGTCAGGACGTCCGGATGCGCGGCGAGCTCGGCGAGGAGGGCCGCGGTGCTGCGCTTCAGCCAGTTCAAGATGGTCCACGGTTTGGCCGCCTTCAGGGCGCTCAGCAACGGTTCCAGCTGGGTGGCGACGGTGCCGTCGCCGCGCTCGAACAGGGCGTCGAGGCGGTCGGCGACGACGCAGCCGGTGCAGCAGCCTTCGGCGTAGAGGTCGCCGGGGTGCCCGCAGCGGCGGCAGGTCCAGTCCAGTTCGGGGTGCCCGGTGCAGGGGCCGCACAGCTCGGTGCCGTCGTCGTCGCGGGCGACCAGGACGTGCGCGGTGTCGCAGCGTGCGCACGGCGCGGGGTTGCGGGTGCGGCGCGTCCGGCACGTGGCGCAGATCGGTCCGATCTGCCCTGCCACGGCACTTTCCGCTGCTTCGAGTGCGGGATCGACGGCGGCGACGCCCAGATGTTCGCCGCCAAGATCGGCCGCCGGTCCTGATCGAGGTGATCGCGTCGTACTCAGTCCGCGCTCTGCACCCACAACTTGCAGCTCATCGCGGACCTACAGGTCGTAATTCGGCGCAGCGGCCTGCTGCAGGACCGAGGCCAGCCGGTTCACCGCGGCCGCCTGCGCGAGCTGTGCGCGGACCTTCGCCGTCTCGATGTCGCCGTTCTCCAGTGCCGTCAGGGCTTCGGTCTCGTGCACGCCCGGTCCGAGCGTCGAGTGGTCCCCGCTCATCCGCATCCCTCTCCTTGCCTGTCGATGGCCATCTGGTCGTGCCCTACCGGGCAGGATTCTCGTAGAAGGTCGGTTCGTTGTCGGGAGCGACCGTCAGGCCGGACACGTAGAACACCGTGTTGCCCGCCGCGTCGCGGCCGTCGGCCCAGCCGGGTCCGGTGGACCAGGTGAGCGGGCCGGGGTTGTCCGGGTGCTGGGCACGGAAACCGTTGACGTGCGCGATCGCCTTCTCGACGGACTCGAACGCCGTCGTCAGGATGCCAGGCCGGGCAGAGGTGGTGCGGTCGTGCACCACGTACACGACTCGCTTGCTGCTGCTCATGGACGTCATAGTGCCAGGCGCAACCGACACAAACGATCAACGCGCAGAATTCCCAGCCCGATCACCCGACACTGCGAACACCAGGGCCGCCATGCCCGTGCCGGGCTGCGGCGTCACCGTGTCCCGGCAAGGCAGGGTCGCGATCCTCGCGGCAGAGGAGATCCGGCCGCGGACTCCCGATCCATCGGGGTTCCCTGCCTATCACGATTCACCTCCCCTCGGTCTCGAGGGCGCGCGAAAACCACGGCTACGGGCCGCCCCCTGCACGCGGGCATGACTCAGCGAAAGACGGAGAAAGCCATCGGGCACGGCCGGCAGGCGCGGGACCGTCCTCCCACGCCGGTGCCCCGCCTGGTCAGGGCAGGGTGCGCGCCGCCCGCGGAACGGCCGCGAGTGCGCTCACGCACCCGGCTCGGCTACGCCGGGGCGCTTATGCCTTCCCTCGTGACAAAGCCCGGATCGAGGACTCCCGGCCGTCACCCCCGGGCCCGCCCTTCCCGGCACGGACAACCGTTTGCCGGCGAGCGGGTCTTCTCCCCGCCGGCACCACGCACGGCCGCCAACTCGCGACCGCACCCCGGTCCTAACCGCGCCGCAACTTGCCTAGCATGTACGCGCCGGCGGCGACGAGGACGCAGAACAACAGCGCCAGCACGATCCGCGCGGCCGCGGAGGAGATCAGCCAGCCGGACGCGGTGACCGCGGCCAGCACGGCGCCGACCAGCAGCATGGCCCACGCAGCCAATCGGTCGAAGGCTCGATCGGCCGCCGCGGTCGCGGCAAAGGCTTCCGGAGCCCGTGTCCTGTCGTTCACCAGCGCCTCCATCCAGCGATTCCGGAGCGGATCCTTCCACGCAGCCCGCTGGCGGGCGCGCCCGTCCGGCACCGAACCGGGTGCTTCGGCCGGGCATTTCCCCTAAGCACAAACGATGCCGCGTCCCGGACTGGCGATTCTATCGTGGCGGCATGGCTACTTCGGATGACGAGACCAGGGACTTGGCGGCTTCGCTTCACACGTACCTGAAACCCTTGCGGCTCACCGGGTTGACCGCAGTGCAGGCAACGAGACTGGTGACCTACGAAACCGTGTGCTGGGCCGACGAGCAGGGCTGGAAAGTCGCCTACGAGGTGTGGGGCCGGATTACCCGGCCGTCGAAAAACGGTCCGATGCGTGCCCGGCTGGACCTGGTCTGCACCCGGCCCGCGAAGCAGCCCGCCGTGGCGATCGAGATCGACCGGGACGGAAAAACATGGTCGTTGCAGAAGCTGCAGGCCGAAGCCGCCGCAGGACGAGTCGCGCTGTGGGTGCGCTGGCACGGACACACCCAAGCCGAGATACCCGACGCTGTCGGCCTCGTCGACATTCACGACACCGCGGACTACCAGCGCCCCAGGCGGACGCCCCGGAAGCTTCCCGCTCTCGGCTCGCCGTCCGCGCAGCGGAATCCGGAAGAAGGGACGGTCGAGCCACTGTTCAGCGCGCCCCGCCGACCGGATCCGCCGGTGCTCCCGTCTCCGGACGCAATCGAAGCCGCCCGCACCCCCGCGGGAGGCTTCACCCGCGCGCAACTCGCCGCTTGGGGCGTGGCATGGCCGCCCCCGAAGGGATGGAAGAAAGAACTGACCGACCGCTGGCATGCAGCCCAGACCGAACTACGGGACGCCTGACGCGCTCCGCAGGCGAGATCCTCGTGCAGCGCGATGACCTCGAACGTCTCGGTTCGGAACGCCGTAACCCCCAAGTGCTGCGCGCGACCCGGTCGAGCATGCGAAATCCCTCGCCAGGACGCGACGGATCAACCCGCGCGGCACGGCAGCTGACAACGCGCTGGCGAAGGCAGCCGGGCGGGAGGTTCGCGTCCGTCGGCGGACCGGGCGCGACCTGTACGCTCCGCTTCGACGGCCTCGTCCGCGCAGGCGATGATGCGGCTGTCCGGGTCGTTGATGTGCCAGGAGTTCAGGCACCTCTGCGCAGCCTCCGCGAATTTCTCCGTTCCCTTGAGCGGAGCCGCGCTCGCCGCCCGAACCGACTGTGACCGCGCGTCTTTGGCGGGCTTTTTCCGTCAGTTCCCTGCTGCGCGCGTGCACTTCCCCGCCAGGACGCGCTCGGTTTCCCCGAACCGGTATTGGAGTTGGTAGGCGCGGGGGACGCCGGGCGCGAGGTCGACCGCGCCGATCTGGTCTGCCCGCGCGGCGATCTCCCACGACGCTGCCTGCACGACGCCGGTCTTGAGCGCGGCGCCGACCGTTGCGGTAGTGCTCACTGCGGTGCCGATCGCGAAGCCGCCGCGGTCGGCGAGGAGTTGCCGGTCAAGTGAGTGGACCGCGAGCGGCCAGCCGTGGGACAGCCGAGGGACGCGGTCGAGGCCGGGATCGCTGGAGAGCCCGTCGGAAGAAATCCAGCCTTGGTAGAAATGCCGCTCCCGCAGGAAACGCAGGGCCCGGACGGCCTCGTCGGCGAAATCGTCGGAGCGGGCGTCGAGGTAGTCCTGCAGGCCGTCGGGAGCGCCGCCGAGCAGGGTGCGCGCCCGCACAGCCGACCAGGGGACCTCGGCGACAGTCTCGCCGCGGTCGCGCGCGGCGGCGAGCAGCAGCAGCGAGAGCAGGGCGCGGGCCGCGCCGGCGGGCCAGCACTCGGTGTGCCCCGCCGTGACGGTCAGCTCCTTGGCCCGCTCTTGCGCGCGGGCGAACTCCGCTTCGGGGCCGTCCGTGTCGGCCGGTTCCGGGCGGGGGGCGCGCAGCAGCGCGTCCAGGTCCAGCGCGACGTGTCCGGGTACCCGGTCGGCCAGCAGCCGCAGCCGGGCCTCGCCTTCTGCGTCGAGATCGGCCTCTTCGCGCGCGCTGACCATGATCGTGCGGGCGACCAGCATCTGCGCGTTCTTGCTGCGGCGAAGCCAGTCGTCGGCGACCGTTTCCGCCTGAGCCAGGCGTTGCGGATCGGCGAGCAAGGCCTGCGCGCCGCCGGCATTGGCGGCGTCGAGTTCGCTTCTCCACTGGGCAAATTGTTCGTGTTCCGGGTCGCCGACGGCCGGCGCAGCCGGACTGCCCGGCTGCGCTGTCGAGAGGTCGACGAGGAACCGGACCGGATCCATCCGCGCGTAGAGCGCGTTCAGCGACAGGTCTGCGAGGTCCTGGGGGCTGGCGACGGCGGCGATGCCCTCGGCCTCGGCGTAGGCGGCGAGGCCGAAGGCCGCGAGGATCTCCGGGCCGTCCCCGACGTCGGGCATCTCGATCAGCCCGCGCATCGCGCGAGTCCAGGCCCGGCTCGCCGACCACAACGTCCATGCCCGGACCGGCCCGCCGGCATCCGGGTTCGCGTCGCCGCTCATGCGCACAGCGTGCCAGACCGGAAGCGGACCAGGGTGTCGTACGCGCAGGGAATCGAGCATCTCTGAGCGCGAGCGCCCGCGGGCCCGCCTCTCGGTGTAGCGGTGATCGAACCGGGCAAGCCCGTTACCGCGTGACGTCGCGCTGCGCCGAGCCGGAAACCTCGTCCTGACCGCGCCGCCTGGCACGGCCAGGTGCCGACGGGGACCCCGGGCCTGGAGGCGAGGTGCTTCTCGGCCACTCTGCCGCGCACCGGTCCGGATTCCGTCTCGGCCTCTCGATGTCTGTGGCTGCGGGTGTCTAGAACTGGCATTGCCCGTTGTCGACGGCATCAGCGCGGCGAGCGAGGGTCGCGCTCACGCGGCTGTGGCTGTCGACGAAGGCGCCCAGTCCGGGATCGATGAAGCCGGCCATGGCGACAAGGGACTGGTGGTCGCGGGCGAGGTCGCGGCGGTGCAGCGGTTCGTGGTGCGCGATCCTGTTCCGGAACTTGCGCAGCAGTTCGACGCGACGGGTGAATTCCTTGCGTCCCGACGTGCCGGGCCGGTAGTGCCAGTACGGAAAGGCCCGGTACAGGCAGGTGTGCCAGAACCGGTTCTGCTCGAACGCGGTGCCGGGGCCGTTGAGGACGGAGGACCAGAATCCGAACGACAACGCGGCTACCACGTCGTCAGCGGTCGCAGGCGGCTGGCGGCTCCGGCTGCGCAGTCGTTGCAGCCGGGCCTCTTCGACACGGGCCTTGTCCACGTCCTGCGCGGGCAGTTGCGGATCGTTCCACCAGTCCGGGCGGCCACGGTGGGCTGCCAGCTCGCGGTGGACGGCGTTGCGGAAGGCGATCTCGACGCTGCTGACCGGCCCCCAGAACGCCGCGCTGATCTCGATGTTCCACACGTAAAGCCGACGCGCTTTCGCGACATCCCCGCCGCAGGCCTGGACGTAAGGCGTCAGCCTGGCGGGCATCAGGTGCGCGTCGAGGACGGTGAAGCCGGCGGGATCCACGGTCGCAGCGTAGAGGAGAATGAAAAAGGCCCGGCGGGTTCCTCGCGAGCGAGGAGACGATCCGACCGGGCTTGCGATGTCGACTATACGCTTCGACCACGGCTTATCAAAATTCCCCTGGCCAGGGCACGCCGCCGCGGTCTCGCGCGGCACGTCGCGGCGACTCCCGGATGGCGTCGGTGCGCGTTGCGGCAAGCCGGGCAGAAGCTCCCGTGCCGCCGAGACCACGGGCCTCGCGGAGCCGGGCCGGTTTGTTTTCGCTGGGGACTGCCCCTCGGCGTGTTCCGCGCGCTGCCCTTGCTTCTCCGTTCGATTCGACCGGCTCTTCGTCGCCGATCCCGGCCGGGAGATGCCGGGCGCGCCGTCAGGCGTTCATTCGGGCGGCGGCCATAGCGGTGACCGGCGCGCGTCCTGTTCGCACCGACGCGTTCCTTCCTCGAGCGTGCTGGTGTTCCGGACGGCGCCGTTTCCGTGGCTGTCGACGAATTCCTGGGCAACCCCGACCTCGGAGAAGACCTGCACTCCCATGCCGATCACCTTGATGTAGTAGTCCCACGATCGTGTCTGCGGATTCCACGCGCCGGTCACCCACATGTCGTCGTGTGGCTGCCGCCCGAAGGCGGGAGTGTCGAAGTCGAAGATGTCCAGGAGCCGGACGCCTCCGGGATCCGCGCGGATGTCGGCCTCGTCCTCGATCGAGTACTGCTGAGACCACGGCAGCCGCGCCTCGTGCACCCAATGCACTCCCCCGTCGTTGTGGTCCGCGTAGGCGTACTGTCCCCAGATCCCGCGCACCTTCGCCTCGACGATCTGGCCGGGTTTGAAACGTTTGAGCATCGGCGGTTTCCTCCTTCTTTTCGCTGCCGAAGCGGATGTGGTTCGGCAGCCTTGCCCCGCAGCCGGGCTCGGCAGGCATAGCCGACGCGGTGCCGCCGCAGGCCCTCCGACGAGGGGCGGTTCGGGCAGTGCGAGCCGGGAACGGGGCTGCGCGCATGGAACGCGGGCCCTCGAGGGCATCGCCGGGCTGATGCGCGGTTGGCACGGCTCGGCATGCCAACGTCCGGTTGCTGTTCGAACCGTGAGACCCGCCGCGGCGCGGCGCTGGCGGTCAGTCCGTGCAGCAGATTCGGACGATCATCTTGCCGCCGCCCGGCGCGAAAACGGGGTCGGCGGCGTATTCGCGGTCGTGTTTCGCGCCCTGCTCCCATCCGATGTGGCCGTGGGACGCGTATTCGCGGCCTCGGCAGGTGAGCGTGTCGCCGGGCCGCAGGCCACGCGAGACGTCCGCATTCACCACGCGCTCGCCTGCTGACCATCTCGGGCTGCGCCCCCGCGCCGCCGGAGATGGTCAGCAGGCGTCCCGCACCTCTGCGTCGACGGCAGCGATCTCCTCGGCGAGCCGCGCCGCGCACCAGTCCAGGTCGAAAGGTGAGTATTTGTTCTCGTCCTCGACGTGCCTGGCTGCGGACAACAGGAACCGGTACCAACAGCAGAGCAGGCTGTGGATCTGGTTGACCTGCTCGGCCGGCAGGTGGGTGCAGGACGTGCGGGCGGCGATCCATGACGTCGCACGGTGGCCGTGCTCGGTGAACAGATTCGCGTACATCTCGGTCCCGGCCTCGGCGATCCCGGTCCGGTCGGCGGGCACCCGCAGCTCAGGCACCGGAAGGCAGCCGGGCAGGGGATGCGCGCGACCGAGCAGGCCCGAGAGCATCTCCCGGCCGCTGGCGAGTGCCTCGCAGGCTTCGCCGATCCGGGCGGCGGTGTCTTTCACGACCGCCGCCTCTTCAGCGGCGCGCCGTCCCACGGCTCCGGGCCGCGCCAGCCGCGCTGCCAGACGGGCAGAAAACACTCGTCATCGGGAGTGCCGAGCAGCCTGTCGCGCTCGTGCAGCAGCGCCATCACGTTGACCGGTCGCCCGATCGCGACGGTGAGGTCCACAGTGGAGCTTGTCACTGGCCAGCCTTCCCGGAATGCTCGACCGAACGGTTGCGGGTGCGCGCCGACCGTGTGGACGGCGCGGTCGAGCCTCAGTCGTTCCGCTGCCGACTCTGTCTCACGCGGCATTGCGGGGGAAGCGGTCGCTGTTTCACATCGGGGCAGGGGCGTTTCCCGATCGCAGAGCCAGGCTCGCGTCCTCGTGGCCGGTGCGCGGAGAGCCGGAACAGTGAACTGTGCAAGGCATGCACCGTTTACTGTGCGGTGCATGCCTAGACCGACCCTTCGGATCCGCCGATGGCGACGCCGCCGACCGGGGCCGGATGGACCCGATACCGTGTAACTCGCCCCCGCTGCCGTCGCGAAGGACAAGTGATGACTGCCCCGGTTCTTGACGTCCGCCGCCTTCTCGACCCGCCGGACGAGCCGCCGGGGACGCCGGACATCCGAGGAGACGGCCACGAACAGCTGACCGTGCTGCTGAGCGACGCCTCCGCGAAGGCATGGCGCGCCGCGGCCCGCTGCACTGGCGACACGCTGACCGACACTGTCAACCGGGCGTTGCAGGTCTACGCCTACCTGGTGGACACGCAGGACCGCGGCGGCGACATCCTGACCCGCAAGCTGCCCGCCGCAGCCGAAGCGACAGTTCTGCGATTCTCCTGACCCTGCTTGTGTTCCGCACGTCTTCGCGCGGCATCGTCAGGCAACGATGTGGTGCACGAAGCCGTTGATTTCGTGCACCAGCAGCGCCAATGCGGCGACAAAGGCCGTCGCTCCGCTCGCCCGCCGACGCCACGCGACACACCGACAACTCCGGTTTCGGCTCACGCCAACCCCAATTCCTCGCAAGGTCCCGCCCACGTCGCCCGCGACCGGACGGCCCCTGAAGGAGCGTGCCGACCGGGGCCCTGCACGGAAATTCGCCGTGCACGCGAAACCTATGAGCCACGCACCCGGCACCGCTAGTGACATCGCGGACACGGCGGTGACATCGCGCATGTCACCGCCCCGCCCGATGCCGGGCAGGGAAAGACCGGTGGCCCGAACGGCGAGGACCGAGCGCTTCCCGCGCCGAGACTCGGTGTTCGGGACTGTTCCGCACTTCGACGAGCCGGTCGAACTCGCAGTCAGAGAAAAGAGCAGACCGTACTCGCGGCTTCCGGGAGACCCGCATCGTGTGCTTCCCGCCGTGCTCCTGGCTCCCGGAGACAGTCGGCTGGAATACGCGGCAACCATTATCCCGCTCGACACCGTGGACTCCCGCGGCGCGTCGAAGACCAGTCACCTCGCTTCGCCGCGCATGATGCGCTCGAAGAGCCCGCGCATGGGCTCTTCCTCGTCTTCTCGGCGGTAGGTCTCCCACACCTGTGACCGGCCGAGCACCAGGCTGGTGCGCCGCACCAGGAACGCGCCAGATTCCGCAGCGCACAGCTCCCACACGTCGAGGCCCAACGGGCATGACGCCGCTGTCAGCCCAGCCGCCAGGCAGCAGCGTCGCGCCGCGGGCATGACGGCCGTGTCCGTCGGCGCCGGACTGGATCGCCTCGCATGCGTGCAGCATCCGTTCTCTCCCTTCGTGTGCGACGTCCCGCGCGCGCCTGGGCATGCGGCAGCGGGGCGATCGACGAGCAGGACGGACGTCCTTTGAGCACAACCAGTCCTGCTCCGGGTTTCCTCGGCTACGAGACGTTCACGAGGCGGCGGTCAGGCCGTGCCCGATCCGCGGGCGAGGACGATTGGCAAGGTTCCGATGCCCGCGCCTCGACGTTCGTGGTCGACGCCCGTTGTTCCGGCCCAACGGCTGACGGACTGCGGGCGCAGTCGTGACACCGACGCGGTTGCGCTCAAGTCGGTCCTGCGGGCGGCTGGCGCAGCAATCTGTCGATGAGGGCGAGCAGGTCCGACTCGCTCGGCAGCGCATCGGCGTCGAACTGCCAGGTGCGGACTGTCGTGTCCGAGATCGAGACCTGCCCGACGCGTCCGAGGTCGCTATCGCTTTTCTCGAAGTAGGCCGAGACGGTGTCCCCGAGCATGATCTCGACGCCGTCGCCGATGCCCTCGGGCGGGTGCGCACGCGGACGGGACGAGCCGGCCGGGCCGTGCTGGGGCTGGGCGCCGAGCTGGGACAACGTTCGATAGAGAGCCTCGATCCGGTCGTTCTGTTCGCTGGTCTGGGTCTTGTCGCCGCAGCCGGTGCCCGTCGGCGGGTTCTTGGGGCCGGGCCCGGTGGTGTCGTTCATGTCGGTTCCCTCGTTGGTACGTGCGGACAACGGCGCGGGCGCGGGTGCTGTTCGCTGAGAAATGGCGTGCGGTCGTCGACAAGCCGCGCGGTTGCGCAGGCTCGGGATCCGGTGCCCGATGCGTCCGGGCCCGCTGCTGCCGTGTCGCGCGGGCGCCACCGCTCGACCGGCGCGGCGACGGCGATGTCGCAGCCGCCTTCGTGCGGAGTTTGCCGATGGCGTCCGGTCTCGGTCGGCCGCAGCGGATCCCCGGCAGTCGGGTCGCTTTCCCTGCCGCGGCACTCAGCGACGGCGAGTGGAGTGCCAGCCGAGAACGGCGACCGTGAGAACGATGGGACGCGCCGGTGCCCTGGCAGCAGAGCTGCCGGACCAATTCCAGATGCCCGAGGTCCCCGGGTGCCAGCGCACCGGTGGACCGCATGCTTGGGTGATCTGGCCCGGCTCGAAACCGCCGGCCGCGACCTGCCGGGAGGCCAGGCGTTGAGCGCACCGACTGCACGAGCAGCGGCGGCAGACCCTCGGCGCTGAGCGAAGGCAACCATGTCTGGTCATGCCCGCGGTGCAGGACAAGGACACCGCCCGTCTCGCTCGCAGCGGCGATGACGGCCCATCCGACACGGTCGATGACGGCGATCAGTTTCGCCCGCACCACCAGTCCCGGGCCGTCGCTCGCTTCTCCCGTCCGAACTCCGCCGCCGCGCTTGCGGACCTGCTCTCTGCGGGGGCGGATCGTTCCGACTCGGCCGCGCGCTATCGACTGTCGCCTGCCGGAACCCGGAATTGCGGGATCTTGCTGTTTCCACTTTCTTTCCCGATGTTTCCCGCGCGGCGACGGGGCCTCGCGCTCACCCCGTCGATGTTCGGCCCGTCGACGGATCCGCGCGGGAATCGCAGTCAATGCGCCGGACCGAGAGTTCAGCTGCGTGGCGCAGGCGCAGGGCGGCGGGTCGCGACGCAGGCGTCCTGCACAACGGCCGTGTCCGTCTTCCGGGGTGCCAGCCCAGCGCGCAAGGTTCGGTCAGCCGGCCCGCCCGCTGCGGGCCCCTTCGGCGACATGCCGGGTGATCGCTTGCAACTGTGCGGCCAGAATGGTCAGGTCGGCGTCGGCGCTGCCTTCGGCCAGTGCCTCGTCGCGCAGCCGCCGGTGCCAGGCCTCTGCGTCCTCCGCGGGCAGCGCGTCGCCTCCGAGTTTCCGGGCCAAGTCGTCGGCCCGCTCGCGCTGCGCGCGAGCGCGGTCGGCATCGTCGAGTGCCTCGTCCAATGCCCTCACGAGAGACCGCAGCTCCTCCAGTTCCTCGGCGAAGCGGGCGAGTTCGGCGTCCAGGTCGGTGATTTCCGTGTGGCGGTCGCGCGCGACGACGACCAGCGCCGGACTGTGTTCGGCAAGCTGTTCGGCTTCGGCAAGCTCGGTCCGGACCTCGACGCTGTCGCGCTGGCGGGTCAGCATCGACCACTGCCGCGCCCGCAGCGTGCGGAGCAACTCGTCCTCGATCCACCCGTCCCGGCGGGCCCGGGAGGTGTCGATCGCGTGGATCGTCTCGTCGATCCGGTCGGCATCCGCGCGGACCTGTCCGTCGGGCAGCTGGTTCCGGTCGATCTGGTACTGCTCGGACCAGACGTCGAGCGCGTCCTGCGCTGCCCGGACGTCGCGCCAGCGGATGCTCTGCCGCAGGGCTCCTGCGAGCTGCAGGACGGACACGGCGGCAACGACGAGGAGCGCCAGCAGCGCGACCGCGCCCGGCGGCACCTGCGTGTGCAGGCCGAGGGCGTTCAGCCCGCTGGTCGCGATCTCGGCGGCAGTCGTCTGGAAGAGCACCAGCGGCACGCAGAACAGGACCGCATTGCCCACGGATGCCATGCGGCTGGAGGGTTGACGCGCGTCGGCGCGCGCGAGCGCTGCCCGTACGTCGGGACGGGCTGGGGCGGTCGGGTCGTCGACCTGCCATGACAGAGCGCGTCCGGCCGGGGCCGGGCGGGGGTTGCTGGTGTTCATCGGGACCGTCCTTCGCTGGTGCGGGCACGGGCATTCCGGTTCGATCGCGGCGACCGGCGGAGCGGGTAGAGGCGGAGTTCGGAGGCCGTCAGGGGTCGGCTTTCGAGAGTCAGGGCGTCGGGGGCCGGCCGGGCCTGCGCACCCAGTTGTTCTTGAACTCGAGCACAGCGGACCGGTCCCACAGCGGCCCGGGGTTGTCCGGGTAGAGAGGCGCTGGGAAGCGCGGGTTCTCCAGGGCCAGCTGACGCGCGTGCTGCCGGCTGTTCACCTCGAGGACGTCGACGAGCTCGGGCACGCCGACCAGGTCGGGCAGCTTCGGCCGGCTGTTCTCTTCGTCGAAGACGTCGGCGCGGACCGTCCGGGCTTCGACGAGGTCCCACTCCGGCATCCCGGCCTCGGCGCCGGCGGCGAGCAGGACGTCCACGGCCGACGTGAGGGCGTCGACGGCACCGGGAGCGGAGACGGAGATGATCGCCTGCCACCCGTCGGGGCCCACGCTGGCGGCGCCCTCGTGCGGGCTCAGCACGTCGATCAGGCGGTCGGACGCGGCGACGTGGTCGGCCAGGGGCTCTCCGCCCTCCGGCATCCTCCACGTGGCGGCGACGCTGTAGTCGTCCACGGTCATTCCTTTCCCGCCGGGGGCCAGGTCCCGCCGGACCGGCGGATCTGGCCGATGAAATTCGACAGCGCCCGCGACCGCCCGCTCTTGGGCGTGGTGGACACGGGAATCGGCCAGGCGACGCGCCGCGCGGGGTAGAGCTTCGGGTGCCCTTTGCCCGTCTCGTAGCGCCATCCGTGCCGCCGCACTTGATACCGCACCACCTCGCGGTAGGCCTTCGGTATCTCGTTGCCAGGTTCGCCAGCCATCCGCGTCGCTCCGCCCTCTCTCGTCGCTGGCACGAACCTACCATTTATTATTGTCATTGACAATAATAAATTAGCTACCAAGTGGACGCTCTCAGTGATGACCTCTCGTGATCCTCGCCGGAGCACAGCCAGCGTTCGCCCGCAGTCGGTTCACCACGGAGTCCGAGGCGGTTGAACGGTCACGACAGCGATGTTCGACGCGTCGTCGAACTGCAGGTCTTCCGCGCGGCGGGCATCTTCCTCGGTCATGGCACGGGTGTTCGTATCGCCGTTGCGGGTCGTCATCGTCACGCGGTGGTCTTTGGGCTGCGGCACGGACTTCTCCTGTTCCTGTCGGGTTGTCAGCTGCCGAGAGCGACAGACGCGCCGTCGGCGGGCGTGCGCAGCACCGTTCCGAGGTTGTCGCCGGCGCCGTCCGGGAGGACCGCATCGAGGTTGTCGCCGTTCAGCACGGCAACGCGCCCTCCCGTCGGCGTACTGAACCGTCGCGCGGCCGTCGTCCAGGACCTCCCCGGCGAGGATGACCCGCCGATCCGTCTCGACCTCGACCAGATGCGCATTCAGGGATTCTTCCTCTCCCCGGCAGGCTTTTCGACTACGTCCGGCCAGTGCTGCGCGATCGTCGCTGCAGATCCGCGGCGGCAGCAGGGGGCGCGGCCGGGCTCGCAGGCTTCGTTCGCCGGCGTTGCGGCTGCCCGCGGTCGGCTGCGGCGGGATCGACCGCGCCGTGATGCGCCGCGGCTGGCGGCTCGCGGTCGTCGCATCGCCGGGCAGGCAGGAGATCTCGCCTGTCGCCGGCTGCAGGCCATCACAGCGGCGGGACGGTCCGCATGGCGTCCGGGAACTCGCGCCGGGCAGTCTCGACGATGGTCGTGATGAACTGCGCCAGATTCGCCTGCCGCACGGCGAGCTGCACGGCCGTGTCGTTCGGCTGCCCGTCCGCCCGCAGAAGAAAGCACTCCTCCGCGCCGGAGTCGGCGATCGACTGGATGCTTCCGCACCGGACCGCATTGACGCCGATCGTCCTCGGTTGTCGTTCCACAGATCCGTCCTTCGCATTCGATGGTCGCCGTGCTCGCCCCCGGGCGCGCGTCGCCTCCGGCTACTGCGCATCCTCGCCGTAGAGCCCGGTCCAGAGCCCGGCCTCCGTGCTGCCGAGCATCGTTCCCGAAGGCAGCTTGAGCTGGGCCAGCGGGCCGAAGCTGCAACCCGCGAGCATGGCCAGGATGCGGTCGTCCTCACTGGTCGCGGCCGGGGACGACGCCTCGGATGCGCGTTGTCCGCCAGGCGACGGCAGGCGACGGCGACCGGCCTGGCGCGCGATGCGCGCCCGCCTTTGCTCCCGCTGGTCCTCGGCCCGTGCCCGCTGCCGGCGGTGTTCCTCGGTCAAGACGGACTCGAACTCGGGGTCCGCGTAGACGGGAACAAACGCAGGAGCCTGCGGCGTGCTGCAGTCGGAGAGGAAGTAGACGCGGGTGTGCCCCCACCCGCCGAAACACGAACTCGGATTGAGGGCGACCGCGCCGTATTTCCCGACGATGATGTTCCTCGGCTTCGCGCCGAGCTCGCGATGCCCGTCCTCGATCGCTTCGCCGATGGCCAGCTCCCAGTCCCCGCCGAACCGGAAGTCGTGAAAAGGGGTGGGGGTGCCGCCCCGGGCGAAGTACCCGGCCAGCCTGTCGGCGTAGTCCTCGACCGGTGCCGGGATCGTGGCCCCGGCCAGTTCTTCCTCGTAGGACGCGGCAGCGCGAAAGCCGCGGCTCTTGCTCTTGTCGAAGGCCATCGAAACCCTCCCCTGGTCGGATCCGCACGCCGCAGGCATGCGGCGGAATGGCCGGGCGCGTCCCGCATTCCTGCTCCGTGGCCGCCGGCCCGAGACCATACACTAGCCAATCGCATACCCTATGTAAATAGATAGGGTATGTTTGTGTTCAGCCTGCGTGCGCGCATAGGCTCTGAGGCATGGACGCCGAACGCAGCGCCGGACCCGATCCCGCCGTGGTGGGCTTCGACGGCTATGGGTTCTACTACTGGCTGGGGCACTTCGACCTGGCCACGCCGAAGCGGCTGTCGGACTTCGCGGTCCGGGGCTGGGGCGAGTCGGCCGTCCGTCGGCTCGCGAACTTGTTGGAAGACAACGGATACCTGAGACGGGACCGTGCGCCGCTCGGCGGCTTCGGCCACGGCATGGGATGGATCTGGACTCGTCATCCCGAAGGCGACGCCCAAGGCCCGCGCACGCCGCCGGAGGAAACAGGCGGCCCGGGACCCGCCGGGCGGTCTGGCCGCCAGCGCCGCGGAACCTCGCATCGTCCGCAGTAGTGCGAGCACCGCCTCGCAGTCGCCGCGCCAGCGGTGGCCGCCGTCGAGCCGCTGCCAGGTGAAGGACCGGCGGTAGTCGCTCCAGCTCCTCCCGCAGCCGCGGCTGCCCGGCCAATGCCGGACGGCGGGACCAGCGCCCAGGGCCCGCAGCGCGGGTTGCGGCCTTCGTCGCCCGTCCGCCAATCGGCGATGCCCCTCAGCGGCGAGCCGATCAGGGCGAATCTTCGGGCAGTTGCGCCAGTGCCTTCTCCAGTTCGGACACCAGGAACGGCGAATGACTGCTCATGGCGCGACAGGAGGCGAGGTGGGAGGCCAGGATTCCGCGAGCGCGGCCGGCGAGGCTGGGCTCGTCGCCGACGACCAAGAGCAGGAGCTCGAGCCCTCCGACTTGGGTGATGATCGCATCGTGGCCAGTGATCAGGCCGATCGCGGCGTCGAAACGCTGGGCGAATCTGTCAGCGATCATGGTTTGCGTCCTCGTTTTCGCTCCGAAGCGTCGCGACCGCGTGGACTCAGGGGACACGGGCCATCACCACACAATGCCAGAACCGCCGCTCCCCCGGGCTCGCAAGAGAACCCAGCTCCCGACCACTTCCGCCGAGGAGCGCACCAACAGCATCGGCATGCCGTTGATCCCGAGCCCGGACACGATGTAGCTCGCGGAGTTGTCCTCCGCCGGCACCGACCAGTCCGCATGGTGGGCCCGGACGTAGAGGCGCCCGTCCGGGAACGACCGCACGGACACGACGGGCGGCGCGCCGGCCAACGACCCCCGGCAGGTCGTGGAGTACCCGACGACGTCGGACATCCGCGGCCGCACGAGCGCGAGCCCGGTCGCGCCCAGGAGACCGGCCAGTTCCGGCGACGCGGTGAAGTTCGTCAGTATGGTGGCGTCCTTCACGACGCTTGCGGGATCGGAGCAAGACGCACGGTCGGTTTTGGGCCCGGGCCGCTGGTGGCCGGACGGGAACCGGGCCGCGCTCAGTCGTACGGGTGGTCCCGTGCCCAACGGTCGTGTGCGATGGCGCGCACGACTCCGCCGGCGTGGTGGCCGCTGGCCAGCCAGACCTGCGCGAGGCCGGCGGGAAGGATGGGCCGTCCGGTCGGGAGCGCGCCGCCGAAGTACAGGGTGTCGATGACGGCGAAAGGGAACGCTTCCGTCCGGATCCAGAGGAACAGGTGGCGTTCGGCGGTTCCGGTGTCGTTCAGTTTCGCCAGTTGCGACTGCAGGATCGGGCTTGCCAGTGCTGCGTCGAGTTCGGCCGGAAGCAGTTCGGCGCCGTTGCCCGTCGCGCCGCCGGGCATCACCCATGCTTGCGACGGGCGTTGGTCGCTGTCCTCGACGGCGACCGCCGACGCGCCGGCATCCGCCCATGCGAGAACGTCGCGGGTGGCTTTGCCGCTGAGCGCGAGCCTGTAGAGCTGGTCCAGGGATGCGACGCCGTGGCGTTCGCATTCCAGGAGCAGGTCGTCGAGTTCGGCCGGTTGGGCGGGCGAGGAGTCCCGCGGGAGGGTGGCGATCCAGGTGCGGCGCAGGCCCTGGACGGTTCGCGGGGTCCATCCGTCCTTGGCGAGGATGGCGGTGATCGCGGCTTCCGCGGGCGGGCCGAGCGAGCCCACCTTGAGCGCTCCTTCCCGGCCGTCCGGGAAGTGCAGGAGTGCGTCCGCGGCGTGCTGTCTCCCGCCGGCGCCGTAGGGGTCGACCTGCGCGCCGAGCACGCGGTGCACGATCGCGAAGGCGGTTTCCTCGTCCATGCTCATGCGGCTCATTGCTCTCCAGTCGCCGACCGGGCCGGTTGTGTTGCAGGCGACGGCTGTGCGAGCGGGCTACGGGTCCGGGGTACGAGCGGGCGCGCGCCGGGGCGCGGGAGGCATGCGGCGTCGCGGTCAGAGGTCGTCGTCGTCTTCGAATGCGTCGTCCGGCTCGGCCTCGGGGCCTATGCCGCGGTAGCCGAGGTATTCGACCAGGCCGATCCCCTCGGCGCCGGCCTGGTCGATGAGGTAGTCGAGGACGGTGCAGGGCGCGTCTTCGAGGTCTTCCTGGTCCTCGTCGTCGAGCAGCGGGGCGGCCGATGAGCCCCAGGGCAGGAATTCGCCGCCGTCGGGGTAGCCGCGCGGGTCGAGGCCGAGGGTGACGGCTGTGGCGGTCGCCTGTTCGTGTTCGGGCGGTGTCGTGGTGGGGTGCATTGTCGAGGTCCTTTCGCTGCAGGTGGCTGGTGCGCGCGGTCGGGTTAGAGGTCGTTGCCGGGGCGGTGTTCCCAGGCTTCGGAGAATTCCTCGTCGGCGAAGAGTTCGGCGAGGCCGGTGGTCTGGCGCAGGCGGAGCACTTCGTCGGGTTCCATGCCGAGTTCGCGCGCGATCCACTGGTCGGTTTTGCCGTTGCGGGACATTTCGACGACGATGTCGGCCATCCGGCCGACCTGGTGCTCGCCGCGGGCGCGGTTGTGCCGGATGGTGGAGGCCATCCGGTCGTCGCGGCCGGTGCGCGCGGTGTTGATGAGCGTGACCGGGAGCCGTCCGTGCACCCGGGTGCGGACGCCGGCGTTCTCTTTGCCGATGCGGTGGCGGTGGAATCCGTCGACGACTTCCTGCCGGTCGCCGGCGGGCCAGGCCACGATGGGCTGGGTGTAGCCGTCGGTGGCGATCGAGTGGGTCAGCAGTTCCATTTCGGGCGGGGCGACGGCGTTGGGGTTGTAGTCGTTGCCGCCGACCTGGTCGGCGGGCAGCCACAGCACGCAGTCCACGGGCTGCTCGCGCAGCGGCGAGCGGCGGTGCAGCGCCAGGCGCAGGGCGTTGACGGTGTCGATGCGGTCCTGCACGTCGAGTTGGTCCAGGCGCGCGAACAGGGTTTCGGCCGCGTCGAGCAGGTCCTGCCCGGCGGCGCTCACCGTCGGCGGGCGGGCGGGCGCGGCCGCGCCGGCGGCGATGGTGTCCAGGTCGAGGGCGGTCTGGGCGGGGTCGGTGCTCATCGCGGGGTCGCCTCCCGATCGAGGGTGCTGAAGTTCTTGCTGCGAGTGGTTTCGGCGAAGCCTGCGGCGAGGTAAGCGTCGCGGTGGGCCAGGCACACCACCGCGTGCAGGGGGCGGTCGCCGAAGCGCGTCACCGCCGCGTCGAGCAGCGCGGCCGCGGCCTGTTCCTGGCCGGGCGCGAGGTAGAGGCTTTCCACGACCGTGGTGCGGCCGCGGACCGCGACGCCGACGAACCCCGCCACCTCCGACGGGAACCCGCTGCCGGCGGTGGCGACGATCCAGGTTTTGGCGTCGTCGTCCCAGATCGGGCCGCCGACCTGGCCCACGACCTCGCGCCGGGACAGGAACGGACCCAGCAGCGGGTAGAACTCGGGGTCCTCGTTGGTCAGCTGCAGCAGGGACGGACCGCCTCCGCGGCGGCGGGCGGTCACCGCGGGCCTCCGTCGCGGGGCAGGGTGCCGCGGTAGCCCCACTCGGCGCGGCGCTGCTGCATGGTGCGCCGGTAGTGCCGGTAGCTGGCCGACTTGGTCGGCGCGAACGACAGGCCTTTGCACCAGTAGTCGTAGGACAGCAGCACTTTGCAGATCCGGGTCCAGGACGGCTCGGTCTTGCTGGAGGCCGGTCCCTCGTCCGGGATGACCCCGCCGGGGTAGCCGCGCGCGTCGTACCAGTTGAGGAATCGCGCGATCTTGTCGCGGAAGTGCTCGGCGACCGGCGGGGGCATGGAGTCCAGCAGCCGCTGCGCGAATTCCTCCCAGGTGATGTCGTCGGGTTTGGTGATCTTGATGCGGCCCAGGACGTTGCCGGCCTCGCGGGCGTAGCGGGCGCCGAACCCGGCGCCGTTGACCCGCGCGACCACTTTGGCCCAGGTGTCGGGTTCGATCACGTGGTAGAGCCACAGGCCGCGGCGCTGGTCGTCGCCGTAGGGCTGGCAGATGCGGGCCTGGTGGATGCTCAGCCCGGCCCGGTGCATCCGGTCGTAGAGCCGGTTGTACGGCACCTTCAGCTTGCCGTAGTAGCGCCACACGTCCTCGGTGCGCCAGTCGTAGATCGGGTAGGCGTTGTAGACGTTGCCCGACATCCAGGTGGTCCACTGCAGTCCGTCGAACATCCGCTTGCGCCGCGACATGATCGTCCGCTGCCGGTTCAGCGACTCCTGGGCGCGGATCCCGACCAGGCACGCGGTCAGCCGGCCGTCGCCGCGCGCGTACCAGTGCCCGAAGCTCGGCGTGAACTCCTCGAACTCCATGCCGGGGCGGAAGAACGGGAAGTAGCCGGGGTCGGTGATCGCGCCCTCGGGCTGGGAGCGGACCCAGTCGGCGCGGCGGTCGGGGTCCCAGCACTGCCACTGCGGCTCGAACTGGGACACGGCGTTGCGCAGGTTCAGCGGCAGCGCGACCCAGTACGGATCGGCGACGTCGGCGTGCCGGGCCAGGGCGGCGGCGATGTAGTCGATCGTGAGCGCGTACTGGGCCTCCAGGTCCACGACCAGCACCCCGACCCGACGGCCGAGGCGGCGGGCTTCGTCCGCGGCCAGCTCGAGCAGGACGCCGGAGTCCTTGCCGCCGGAGAACGCGACGTACACGTGGGGAAAGTCCTGGAAAACGCGGGTCACGCGCCGTCGAGCGGCAGTGAGAACGTCCACGCCGAGGCCGTGTCGAGCCACGCTTCCACCTCCTCCCGTTCGATCTCGCGCACGGTGCCGTCCGGGTTCGCGCGCAGGAACACCCGCTCGGCCTCCGACCAGGAGACCGGGTAGTACGCCCGGTACACGCGGTTGATCTTCAAATCCCAGTGGTACTGCACGCCGCGGGTGCCGGCGGAGTTGGACTCGGAGCGGTCGATGTTGGGGCGCAGGAAATCCAGCACCCAGCCGGTGCGGGTGCGGCCGGTGATCTCCGCGACCCAGGGCGTGCCCCGCACCGGCTGGGCGCGCCCGAGGAGGTACCCGGTCTCGCGCATCCGGCTCAGCACCGAGGCGGGCGTGCCGATCCGTTCGGCGTTCCACGGCGCGCGGAACCCGGCGGGGTCCGGGATCGCGTCGGGCACGAACTGGATCTGCTCGGCGAGGACGTCGGCGGCCTCGTCCTCGGTGGCGATCCGGACGCGGGCGTTGAACCGGGCGTCGCGACCGAGGGCCGACACGACCGTGACCACGGCGTGCACCAGGCCGTGCTCGTCGAGCACCCGGTAGCCCGGTGCGGACTCCGGAACCGGCGGCTCGTTCCCCCACGGGCGCAGCCGGGCGCGCAGCACCCGCCCGGGCTCCAGCGCCCCGGCGCGGCGGTGCACCGTCCAGGTCGGCCCGGCGACCGTCGGCTCGGGGCAGCCGTCGCGGTGGCACGGGCCCCGGTCGAACACCCCGGTGCCGGCGGGCACGATCTCGCGGCAGTCGCGGCACCAGCCGTCGTAGAGGTTCGGCGCCGGCTCCGGCACCGGCGGGCACGCTCCGCCGGGATGCTCGACCTCCCACCGCCCGGAGTCCTTCACCGCGTGCCCGTGGCCGGCGGTGATCCAGCCCCGGCACAGGCGGCAGTTTCCGTCGAAGCGGCTGATCAGGGGCGGCCGGGGCGGGCACGCGCCGTTCAGGTGCGCGACCCGGCGGCGCCCGTCCTCCTCGACGAACTGGCCCGCGCCGGCGTCAACGTCCTGGCGGCAGCGCACGCAGCGCCCCGCCCACTTGTTGGGCAGCGCCTCCAGCGCGCGAGCGGAGCACAACAAGCCCTTGGGCAGCCGCCCGGCCACGAAGTTCAGGGCGCGCCGGCCCAGGCGCCTCTTCTGGTCCCAGGCCTTCACCTCGGCCAGACCGCCGACCTCGACCGTCAGCATCCGGATGAGCCGGTGGTCGTCGAACACGTCGCAGGCGACCACCACGGCGCCGACGGTGATCTCGAAAGCGCGGCCGGGTTCCAGCCACGTCCCGTCCAGCGCGAAGGCGTCGCCTTTGGCCGGGTCGACCGAGGTGACCATGCGCCGCCACGACTTGCTCGCTCCTTCAGCCGGGCCGGGGACCACGACGGCTGTCCGCCCCGCGCTCCGGGGCGCTGCGCTGGTGCGCCTGGTGCTCGCGACGGTCACGCGATCGCCCCGGCCCGGCAGGCGGTCGTGCCGTCGTCATCGGACGGCAGCACCGTTCCCTCGTCGTCGGCCGGGGCGATGGCCCAGGACCGCTGCCAGGAGATCAGCGTCGGCGCGGTGACGCCCGCCCGCCGGGCCTGGTCTCGCCCGCTGGGCGGCTTGGCTCCCGCCGCCGCCGCGCGGTCGAGCTCGTTCTCGGCGAGCGCGACGACCGACCGCTTCGCGTCCGCCTCGGTCATCAGCGCGGCGTGGTAGCGGGCCGCGGCCACACCCAGGCGCAGCTCGTGCGGAATCTTTCCCGGCGCGCGGCGGGCGATCTCGGCGACCATCGCCGCCGGAGCGGCCATGTCGACCGGCTCGTCGCGGTGCCAGGCAAGGGGGACCGGCCAGAGCATGACCGGCGCGGCCCCGATCGGCACCAGGTCCACGCACGGCGAGTCGTCCTCCCACCGGATCCCCGGCACGGCGTAGCGAACCACCATCGACCAGTTCACCGCGCCGCTCTCGTCGAGCACGGCCCGGCAGTGCGCGACTGTCACCGGCGCGTCCTCGACGATCTGCAGCCACCGCAGCCCCTCGCGCTGCGACGGGACAGTCGTCCTGGGCAGCTGCGCACGGATCGCCTCCTCCAGCGCTTCCAGTCGCACGCGCGCGACCCCGAAGCCGGGAGACGAGTCCGGGGCCTGCCCCACCAGCACCATCATGTAACGAACCTTAACATTATTCGGCAGATTTTGTTTAGAATCTTAACGTATGGGTTTGTGCGCCTGCCATGCCGCCGCAACGCCGCCGCCGGCTCCGCTCCGAGCCGCGCAATCGCCAGGCGCAGAGACCGGAATCGCGTCTGCGCCGCGCGGAAGGAGTCAGCGCCGGGGTGGCGCATCACGGCGACCAGCGATGCGGGCAGCCGGAGCAGAAGAGATTCGACGGCCCGGCCCGAGAGAGGTGCCGTTCGCGGACAACGACGTTCAGCCCGTCAGGCCCGCAGGCGGCTGAGCACGCGACGACGGCTTCGGCTCCGCTGACGAGTCGCACGAGTTCCGCGGCGGGGCGGCCGCGGGCCGGAAGCCCGACCTGGCCCAGCGGCGCAGGTGGTCCGCTCGGCACGGATGGCGCGTCGGGCTTGTTCGAGCGAGGTCTCCCGCCGCGGCTCGCCCCGACGACGTGGACGTCCTCGATCCCGGATCGCCGCGCCCTGGCCGGTGTCCGAGATCCCGCTCGCGGCCCTGAACGCGGAGGACTTCGCGGAGCCCCTTGGTTCTGGTGCACGTTGGGCCGGAGCCGGTAGCCGATCAGAGGTCAGCCATGGACGTCACGATGCCGTCCGGCGCCAGGGCCGTGAATCGCTCGTGCTTCCCCGGTTTGTTGGCGAAGGCGATGACGGCTGTCCCTGCCGCGCGTGCCGCTTCGATGTCCGATGCCGAGTCTCCGATCATGACGTACGCGCCAGGGGGTCCGCCGCCGGCGGAGATGGCCCGCTGCAGCAGATGCGGCGAGGGCTTGAGGTGCTGAACCTCGGCGTCGTCGCGGGCCGAGACTCGACGGACGAGATCGTCGAGCCCGCTGCGCTGCAGGTAGCGGCGGACTGCGGCGGTGCTGTTGTTGCTCACGATGGTGACGGCTTTGCCGTCGGCCGCGATCCGCCGGAGGAGTTCGGGAGTGCCGGGTGTGGCCGGCGCAGTCTCGACGGCGGCAACCTCGCACTCCCGCAACAGCTTCTCCAACTGCGCGGCAGTCTTTCCGTCCACGCCGGCCGCGTGCTTCAGGACGTCGAACGGGTCGCTCGTCTCCAGTGCTTCCGCGGGGAAGGCGACTCCCCGGGCGGCCCCGCGGCTGCGCAGTTCGTCGGCGACGGCTCGATCCGAGGCCGCACCGAACACAGCGCAGACGGGACCGTCGAAGTCGAGCAGGACGTGGCTCGCACGCGCCACCGTCTCGGCAGGCTTCACCGGCTCGTCTCGCCTGAGACGGTGTTCCGGATGCCGACGAGCCACAGCTGCGGCTGGGTGACGTGCTGCGAGGAAAGGGCGCCGTCGTCGGCGTCAGCGCTGCGGCGGGAGAAGGCGGCGTCTGCGCCCGTCAGGCCCCAGCATGCCGCGCACCCGAAGAACGCTGCGGCTCCGCCGATCAAGCGCAGCTCGAACGGCGGCGCCGTCGCCACGACCAGAACTCCGCTCGGGCGTCCTCGCCCGGGCCTCGGTCTCCCGGCCCCTCGGTGCTTCAACGGCAGACGAACCGGCTGTCTGGCAGGATGATCGGCGGGCGCCGGCAGACGGGCAGGGACGGCTCGGCGCGGCAGTGCTTCGGCGTCGCGTGCCGGCGGAATGCCGAACGATGAACGCCCGCTCCGGCACACAGGCCCGTCGGTCCGCCGGCTGCTGCGGGTCTTCTGATCCGGCCCGGCGAGCAGGACCGCAGCCGAGACATCCGAAGGAGTTGCAGCCGCCGGGACGCGGACACCTCTCCCCGGCAGTCCTGTCGCAGCGAGAAGGAAGGGTCGAGGAGGATGGCTGAACCCGGCGACACGCCTCGCGAGGCAGCGGCCCGGCGCGATCCGTCCAAGGCCGATTTTTCGGGACGAATCGTCTTCAGCCTCAAGAACCCGACCACCGCAGCCACCGGGCAACGCCTCCGCGAAGTCGCCTTGACCGCGAACACGATCGATTCGCACGCCGAGGAGTTCTTCGGCGGCCACCAGTGCCATCGCCTGGCCGGCGCCCTGAATTTCCTGACCGGATGGGACGTGACGGTCTTCGACATTCTTCGCGACGGTTCCTGGGAGCCCGTGCACAGCGCCGTGCGGACGCCCGAGGGAGACGTGCTCGACATCCACGGACGCGCCACGCTGAGCGAGGCCTACCGACGGCTGGGCGTCGGGATCCGCCACCGGACCGTCCCCGTCGAGGACATGCCCGGCGACGTCATGCAGATCCGCGGGCTCAACGGCGATCGATTGTGGTGGGCCGCCGAAGGACCGATCGCGATGACCGCGGCGTTCATGCACTTCGCACGCCTCCTCCTGCGCAACTCAGGCTACGACGCAACCGGCACCTGACCCTGTTCGAATGGATTCGAGGTCGTCCGGCACGCCTCGTCAGGTTCGCCCCGCACACGATTCGGGCGCCTCCCGGTCCCGCTCTTCTTCAGCTGTCGGCCTGAGGATCGCGGCGGGCGCCTGTCGGCAGACGCACGCCGTCCACCGCGGACCCGCCGGGAAATGTCGGAGGCAAGGTCTACCGTGGTGGCGTCGTCCCGCCTCGATGCGGGTACGTGCAGTGTTTCCCGGCGTCAGCAGGGGCGGCGCGTCACCAGCGCGCGCACTGCCGTCCGGCCGTGGATTCCCGCTGCCGGACGGCAGCGCGGTGCCGCCTGCGCATTTTCGCCTGCCGCCGAGGGAAGGAGCTGCCGCATGCCCCTTGCACAGCCGCACCGCACCGGTATGCCCCGCCCCTTGTGTGCCGCGGGTCCCGCGCAGCCCCGACCCCGAACGCAGAAAGAGAATCATCCGTGCCCGAACCCGATCTGCTCCGCCGCATCCACGAATCGCTGCCGTCCGTCGAGGACCCCGAGAACGCCGGCGAGGAGGTGTGGCGCGCGGTTTACTACATCGGCATGAACATCGCGTGGATGTGCGAGGAGGAGTGGTCCCACGGCCTCTCCCGCACCGATCTCGCCCCACACGTCCGCGACGCCTACGAGCGCGCGGTGTTCTCGGTCGCGAACAACGGCCGCCCCCGCCGCCGCACCAGCCCCCAATACCTGCCGATCGGCGACGAGCGCGCGGAGTTCCTGCGCGGGCAGCTCGCGCCGAAGCTCGAACGGCACCGCCGCGGCCACGCCCCCGGATCGTGCCGGTGGTGCGGAGGCTCCCCCGCCGAACCGGCCATCGCGGTCTGCCGGAACGAACCCACCCGCTGGGACCCCGCGCCGACGAACATCATCGAAGTGCTCCGCTACGACGGGGACGACGTCGTCGTCCGGGTGGCGCACCCCCTGGGACCGGCCACTGTCGCCACCCGCCTCCGCAAGCACATGGTCGACTACCGCGAGGTCGCCGTCGGACGCGGATCGCGGTAGCCGAACCCCGCACGACGTCAGGCCCGCCGGACGCTCCCTCGCCCGGCGGGCACGTTCGCCCGACGGGACTTCCCGCCGCACCAAGCCGCTCGCGCCCCGGAGACCGCGAGCCCGAGCCGTACGGGAACGGCGCCGCCGGTCGCGGACGGTTCGGCGGCCCGCGGACGTCCTGCGTTTCGGCTGCTTGCGCGATCGCCGGCGCGCGAAGGAGGGCCGGAACCGGGCCACGGCGGACGACTGGACGTGTAGCGCGCTTGACATTGTGGCGGCATGACACTCGCCGAGACCGCGACGCTGCGAGCCCTGGCCGAAGACCCCGCCCGGCCCGTGCCCCGCACGGCGGGCGCGGACCAGACCGTGGAGAGCTTCCTCGAACCGGACTACGCCCGGCGGCTTGTCGCGTGGGCCGCCATGTCCGGCTACGACCCGAACAGCGCGCTGCTGGTGCTGGGATACCGGGTGGGCGGCGGGACCTGGGACGCATCGCTCTGCCTGCCCGATGATCTGCGGCTGCCGCCGATCACCACTACCTCGGCCGTCTTCGGCCGAAGCCCGCAGCTGATCCTCGGCTGGCACCTGCAGCTGACCCCGCCCGGCCGCGAGCCGGTCCGGCTGGACCTGCTCGACGGCGGGGTGGTCTTCTGCCTGGGAACAGAACGCCAGCGCGAGGCGGCGCAGGACGCCCTCGCCGCCCAGCGCATCCGGGAAGCGGCCCGCCTGCGCCGCGAAGACGGCTTCGGCCCGCTCGACGACGTCGAGCGGGCCGCCCGCCGCCGCACCGCCGCCGCCGCCGAGCACGACACGGCCGATGCCGAGTGGCGGGCGGCCATCACCGCCGCCATGGCCCAGCGGCGCAAGGCCGGACCCGCCGCCCGCTACACCGTGCCGGACATCGCGCGCGCCGCGGGCGTCAGCCGGGAGCGGGTGTACCAGATCCACGACAATCGTCGCTGAAGCAACGACGCATCTGCCCCGGGAGGCGCAGGCAGCCACCGGCCGGCGCGACGAGCGCGGCCGAGGTGCGCGCGGACAGGGCCGACCCTCAGGGGCGCGGATCTCAGGTGCCGGGGTTGCCGGGCTGGTGCTCGGGCTTCTCGACAGGAGCCCCGTGCAGGGTGACGATCGCGCCGGGTTCGGCGGTCGTGACGGCGTCGGCGAAAGCCTGTTCCTGTTCCTGCCTCCGGTGCACCGCGGCGACGCGGTCGGCGGCGATCCGTGCGGCCTCGGGACCGCCGATGAGTTCGGGCACGTAGAGGCCTGGCGGCCACACGGCCACGGGCGTGTCGCCGAGGATCTCGGGAAGCTGCACTTCGGCGGGCCGGATCAGCTCGTCCGGAGGAATGCCCGGTTGCCCTCGCAGCGCATCGGCTTCGGCGGCCGGCCACACCGATTCCAGGGTCCGCCATCTCGGACCGCGGAACTCCCAGACTAGGTCGTCGGGCTCCGGCGGCGGGAACACATGCCGTGCGGCGCCGTCGATGGTGACCACGGTGGCGGCGGCCGACCACCGGCTTTCCCGCTCGTGCCGTCGACGACGGAGCCAACGACGGGCGGCGCCGATCCGCTGCCGTCCGAACATCGTCACCTCGTCGAATCCGGGCACCGATTGGTGGTCCCGCAGCCCGTACGGGGTGTGCTGGACGAACCGCAGCTTCTCCCCTGCCGGGTACAACGCGGTTTGCGCGGCCGCGGCGGCCTTCTCGACCGTGTGGTGAGCGACTGTCCGGATCCGGCGGTGCGCCGGAATTCGCCGAGGATCACCACGGGCGCCTCGCCGGTGGCGCGTTCGTAGGCGCGCACGTGGACCACGGTGCACTCCCCGAGCCGTCCGAACGGCAGGACCGCCTCCCGCGCCAGCCGCCGTTCCGCGTCGCACGGCATTCCGCTCCCCCGTTTCCCGATCCTGGCGCTATTCGGCGCCGGTCACGTTCTTCATGGCGCCGATCTTGGTGGCCCACATGTAGAACAGGATGATGAAGACCTCGATCTTCCCGACGAGGTCGAGCGGTTCGAGGTCGGCGGCGATGTCGTCGTCGGTCAGGTCGTCCGGGCTGGTGCTGCGCCGGTCGAAGATCGCCTTGGCGATCTGGTGCTGGCGCTCGTTGACTTTCAGGTTCGGCACCAGGGCCGTGATGTCGTAGTGGTCCGGCAGCGGAAAGGTGACCAGCTCGTTCGGGTAGCCGCCGTCCTTCATGAACCGCATCCCGGTGTTGACCAGGAACAGGATCAGCAGCGAGTCCATCGCCAGGTCGCCCATCATCGCCATGAGCTCTTTGTCGGTGGCGATGTCGTCGGCGATGCTGAACTCGGTGTAGATGTCGTCGTGTATCCGCTGCATCGTGTTCTCGATGTTGGTCAGCACCTGGCCCGGGTCCGTCATGATCCGGCCGTCGCCCACGATGCTCGCGCGCCGGTGGTCGCGGTCGAAGAACTCGCGGACCTCTGCCGGAGCGCCCTCCGGGATCGGGAAGAGCTGGTCGTCCCCACTCGACTGCGCCACGCAGCACCACACCTTTCAGTCAACGACCGGTCACGGACAGCAACCTTCAGTATCGCGGGCGCAGAACCGCGCGGACGAGCACGACATGGGATGCGGGCAGAGCTGCATCCGTTCGGAGCAATCGCGGCGACGACGCGCCGCCTGGAGCAGGTCCTCGCGGGTCCGCCGGACGTCGCCGCTCGACGACTGTCGCCCGCCGAGCCTCGCTCGTCGTCTCAACGACGGCCGGCGGTCTTGCGGGGCTTGCGCCGCCGTGCCGCCGGCGTGCGCACCACCGGTTCGTCCTGGGCCTCGTCCTCGGCCGGCTCCGGCGGAGGGACGAGCCCCGCAACCAGTTCTGCCGGGTCGACCTGGAGTCCGGCCGCGAATTTGAGCAGGTTGTGCAAATTCAGGTTCCGCAGCCCGCGCTCGACCTGGCTGACGAACGTCCAGTGCACGCCTGCGAGCGCGGCCAGCTTCTCCTGGCTGATGCCGAGGTCGTCGCGGAACGTCCGGACCCGCTCCCCCAGCACTCGCGCGGCCTCGGAAACCGGCGGCTTCGCCATCACCGGGCCCGTTTCCGCGCGACGTACTCCCGCAGCGCACCCGCGACCAGCAGGCGCCACGGCTCGAGGTCGTCGATCGCGATGCGCTGCTTGTCCGCCGTGAGCGCCCAGTCCAGCACCCACTGCCGGGGCATGCCCACGGTCTCGGAGTCCGGTGCAGCCAGGACCACGCTGGTCTGCGTCTCGGCGTATCGGCGCTGCCGGGTCAGCATCGCCTGCTCCGCGGCGAGACCTGCCAGGACCTCCCGCGCCGTCGACGGCGTCATCCGGCCCACGCGTTCCGGCAGGACCGCGGGATCGCTCTCGTCGAGCACCCGCAGCTCCAAGCCCAGCTCTTCGCTGATCACGCCCGCGAGCCTAGCCAGCGCCGCTCGCGCGGAGCTGGCACCCGGCCGGGTCCCGTCGCCAAGGACCGCGGGCACGGCCAAGGACGCGGCGACAGCCGGACGCGCATGGCCCGGACGCGGCGCGAGGTCATTCCTGGCAGACGATGTTGAGGTCGACGCCGAGGGCGGGGCCGCTGGTGCGGGTGACGGGAACGTTGAAGGTCTTGTGCTCGGCGTAGAGCACGACGCGGACCTTGACGTGGGGGCGGTCGCTGCGGGGGATCCGCTCCAGCGCGTCGTGCAGATCCTGAGCGGTCATCTCGCCGGTGCCGGTGCTCATCGGAGGTCCTTTCCCGATCGGCCGGCGGCCGATCGGCCGGTGTGGTGTCGTTGACGGGGCTGTGGGCGGGGAACGACGGGCCGAGCCGCCGCGGTCATCGAGCCGGCGGTGTCGGAGCAGCCCGCTTCAGCATTTCGATCTCCAGGCCGGAGACGGGGGCACGGGCCTCGCGGACGATCAGACGCGTCAGTTCGTCGAGCGGGACGCGCTGCTCGCGCCGGGTCCCCGCGAGCAGCGGGTACAGTTCTTCCTCAACGACGACGATCGTCAGGGCTTCGGGATGAGGCGTCGGATACCCGGCGGCGCGCCGGGCTTCGACCGCTTCCCGGGCCTGCTCGATCACGCCGGGCGCGGTATCGGGGCGGGGCCGTTCGTTCACGCCCGGGTCGCCGTCCGACTTGGGTTTGCGGGGAAGTTCGTTCACGGTGGGATCCTTCCTGAGCACGCCGGGGATGTCGACGGGTCGTGCATCGCGGTGCGCCGGAATCCGCTTGCGGCGCGGCCCGGTTCGTCCTGGTCGTCGGGGTCAGCGGTCGTACGGGCAGGGCGTTCCGGGCGGGTAGGCCGCGCGGTCTTCGGCGATGATGGGGGCGGAGCCCTTGAGCGGGACGGTCCAGTAGCGCGGACGGGCCGGCCGGGTGCGGTAGTCGGCTTCGGGCAGGCAGCGCAGGGCACGGGGCTGCGGGTCGAGGGGGCGACCGGCGGTGTCGCAGCAGGGCAGCGCGACGACGTCGGCCACGACCCAGGGCCCGGCGATCGCCGGGCGCGGCGATTCGGCGACCTCCTGCACGGGCGGGGCCGGCGCAACCGGCTGCGCGGGCACGGGTTCGCGCATGGCCGGGGCCGCCGGCCGACATGCGTCGAAGGCCGTCGCGGCGAGAAGAACGGCGACGAGGACCCGCGTCGCCCACGACGCGGCCGGGGACATCCGCCAGTCGGTGTAGCAGTCCCAGACCTCGGCGAATCCCTCGCCTTCCAGCCGTTGCGGGGTGAGCGTACGGACTGCCCACCACGTCCGGACGACTGCGGCGACGCGCGCGCGGCGTTGTCGACGCCGGTTGCGCCAGAGCCCGGTGGTCAGTTCGCAGCGCAGCAGGATCGCGACCGGCACGACGTCGTGGGCATCGGCGAGGGCGAGCCAGCGGGCCCGGTCTTCCGCTCGGCATCCGGTGGCGTCGATGGTGACGTCGCGGCCGGCGGCCAGGAGCACGGCGGCGCTGCGCTCGACCAGGTCGAGCACGTCGTCCGCGACGCCCGAATCGTGGTCGCCGGCCCCGATCGTGGCGCAGGCAGCGTCGACTGAGAGCACCTCGCCGAGGACGTCGGCATGGTCGGCGCACCAGGTGGATGTGCCGCTTCCGCGGGCGCTGATCATCACGTGCAGGCGCGGTTTCGATCCGCCGCCGATCTCGCCGTCGGCCAGGCTTCCTTTCCCCGCGAGGGTTTGAGCGGCGGGCATCAGCGTGCTCCCTCCGTCGCGATCCGGCGGCCCGCGTCCCGGCGCGGCCCGGCTTCGTCCGGCGAGTCGCCGCCGGCATGGGTGTGGGGGACGTCGTGGTGCATGGGACTCCTGGTTTCTCGCGCTGGGGCGGATGTCATCTGCGGTCGGCCGGGCGGTTGTGCCAGTCCGGCGGGAGCGGGCACGGGCCGCCGGCCGGGATCGCCTCGAGCTGGCGACGGGTGACCGGCAGTTCGATCTCGTGGTCGGGGTTCTGGCCGCCTTCGACGTCGAACTCCCTTTTCGGGATGCACGACACCGTGTAGTTGTCGCCGCTGCGGCCGCTGCCGTTGACCACGTACGGGGCGAGCGCCGGGTCCGGGCGCAGGGGCGCCTCGGCGGCGGTGGGGAACGACAGGCCGGAGGACTCCGGCCGTCCCGGTTTCCCTCCGGGGACGCACCCGGCGAGCATCAGGGCCGCAGCGGCCGCCACGACCGCGGCGGCGTTCGCGCGTCCGTTGCCGCAGCGGATCCGCTCGCACGCCGGCGCGGCGCGGCGGCGCTCGAGGGCGGGCGCCCGGCTGGCGCGGTACCCGCTCGCGATCATGCCGTCGCCCGTTGGCCGAGGCGGTGTTTGTTCTGTCCCTGGCATCTCTTCCCTTTCACGGAGGGTTTGCGGGTCAGGCGATCGCTTCGCAGGAGTGTCGGGACGCGCGCGACCGCGTGCCGCTCCACGTGCCGACGTTCGGGGAGTGGGAACGTGGTCACCGGTAGGCGCGGGCTTGGGCCTGCACGTCGGCGACGTATTTCCACGAGTGGTTGTAGGTGTAGAGCGCACGGGGGATGTCTCCTGCGGCGACGCCGGAGTCGCAGAGATAGTGGGCGGCGGCCTTGACGGCGGTCTCCCCGTCGTGCGGATCCCCGGGCCCGATGTCCGGGTGGCGCTTGCGGACGGCGCGGAAGGTTTCGGGCAGGAACTGCATCGGCCCTTCCGCGCCGGCGGAGTTGCTGCCTGACCGCACGCCGGGCAGCGGGCTCCGGCCATGGTCGGTTTCGATCTTTCCCACCGCGGCCAGCAGCGCGGGGTCCAGATGCGGGCAGGTGCCGGCCGCAGCCTGGTAGTAGGACTGGTACTCGGCGGGGATGGGCGAGGTGTCGGCGCTGGCGACGAGTCCGTCGCCGTGGTGGTCGATCCAGACGATGCCGCAGAGGATCGCCGCACCGCACAGGACCTTTCTGGCGAGTGCCATGATTCGGGCTCCGGTTCGGGTTGGTTGGGGACCGGGAAGTGGGAAACCCCGCCGGGCCGGGTGCGGGTCGCCGGGAAGCTCGCGCGCCCGGCCCGGCGGAGGTCAGTCGGCGTCGAGGGCGGTGACGCCGGCGGAGACGACACCGAACCGGATCGCGGCCTTCATGCGTTTCATTGCGGGATTCCTTGTTTCGCAGGGATGATCGAACTCACGGTGGCTTTGCCTCGGCTCTGGTCACGCGGACGGCGCGGGTCGGGCACATCAGCCGTCGGTCCGGGGTCCGGCGCGGCGGCTCCGTCGTTATCGGGTCGCGGCCCGTGCCTTCGCGTGCCGGATCTCTGCGCAGGGCCCGTCGGCGGCGCACTGAGCTTCCGGGGCCGGCACGACGGCCCCGGGGCCGAACTTCTCTCTCGCGACCTGGACGACGGCCTCGAGATGGCGCGGGTCCAGCGGGCGGCATTCGTGTGCGGCCTGCCGGATGTGCACGCGGGCCTTGTCCGCTATCCACCGACGGTCCCCGGGCCCGCTGTTCTCGGTCGCGTGGTCGTGGAAGAAGGCGTGGTCGTTGTGGCAGTGCAGGCAGTGGAACGCGACAATGGGAGCCTGTTCGCCGCCGCGTTCCCGGAGGAATTCGTAGACCACGACCGCGATGCCCCGGTGGTCGAACTCGGTCACGACGCCCTCGCCGCCGGGATTCCAGGTGGTGGGCGGCACCACCTCGTCCCACCCGCCGGTCTGGGGCCAGGAGCCGTAGCAGAGGCCGTGCGAGACGTCGAGCACTCCGTTCCCGTCGGAGTTGGCGGCACGGAAGTCCTCGATCTGGCGGATCGACCCGACGTAGGTGACCGCGTCCGTCTCGGACTCGAGCAGCGCGATGCCGTAGCCCTGCCCGGGTCGGCGGTGCTCGGGCAGCACCAGCGCCTTCTCCAGTTCGGCGAACCGCGGATCGCCCGGTGCAAGGATCACTGTGGCCGAGATCCGGAACTGGTCGGCGCGGGCTGTCCGGACCGGATCGGTGTCGGGTGCGGTGCGGCGGGTGTTCATCGAGGGTCCTCCCCCTTGATCGCGTTTGTCGGTGGCGCGTGACTCGTCAGCCCGGTCTCGTTCCCGGGGACGCCTTCGCGGCGTTTCGTCCAGCGGCTGGGGCGACGTCGCGCCCCGTGCTCCACAGGAACCGCGGCTTCCGCGGAGGTCGGTCAGTCCGGCGCGGACTCGACATGGTCGAGCCAGCGACAGGCGTCGCCCCAGATCCGCGCTGACGCGTCGTAGCCCTCCTGCGCCTTGAGCCGGGAGTACAGATCCGGGAAGGCGCGTCCCGTCGGCTCACCGACGGGCTCGCCGGCGATCAGTGCGGCGAGCACGCAGGGGTCGGTCGGGACCGGAGCGAGCGACGTCGCCGACTCCGGGGTCGGCGACCAGCCGACCGTGGTGCCCTGGATGTGGCTGGTGTTGTGCAGATCGTCGGCGAGCGACCAGGCGGCTTGCCGGGCCTGGTGCTCGAACGCGAATCCGAGATGCACGTCCGGCAGGCCGGGTCGGTGCACGATCGCGACGAACGGGAAATCGGCGGCGGTGTCGTCGGCGGCGGTGCTCATTCCGGTTCTCCAATTCCTTCCGGGAAACGACGGTGAAGCGGCTCAGTCGTGGCGTCGGCCGCGGGGCGGGCGTCCTCGATGTCGAGGCGGGCAGGTGCAGAGAAAGCCGGTCAGCTCGATGGCGCTGATGCTCATCGGATCCTCCAGGCGAGGAAGGGATGTCGGCGGCGGAGCGGGTTCAGCACGTCTGGATGTCGCCGAGGCAGGTGCGCAGGCCGGAGGTGTCGACGCGGATTCCGTACTCGGCGGTGACGCGGATGTCGCCGAAGCCGGTCGAGGCCTGTACCTGTGCCTCGACCGCAGCGAGGTGGGCGCGTACGTCGCCGCAGTCGGTGCGCAGGTTCACGGGACCGGTGACGACGGAGACGGTGATGCGGCCGTCGCCGGTTTCGAGCTCGCCGGTGCGCACGCTCTCCGCGAGGACGTCGCCGCGCTTGGTCCGCACGTCCGCACGGTCCACATGGCCGAGGTCGACGTCGCCGTTGCCGACGCGCACCTCGGTCTCCCCGGCGCTCTCGACCTGGACCTGGCCCGCCGCGGTCTCGATCCGCACGCGCGACAGCGGTCCGACGGCGGAGACGTCCGCTGTGTCGGAGTCGATCTCGACGCGCTGGCCCGCCGGAACCCGCGCTTCGGCCCGGATCTCGCCCCCGTCGGCGCGTGCCGCGGCGATGGGCGTCCGGTCTGCCAGCGCCACGCCGGCCTGCGCGGCGGCCGGGCGACCGAGGGTGCTCGCGAGCGGCGGCGCGGCCCGGTTCCCTGGCCCGGGGTGGGCGACGGTGACGGCGAGCTGGTCCCCGGTCTGGGCGGCCTCGGCGCGCTCGATCGCGGCGAGCGCGACCGGGTCGCCGGCCTGCAGAGGGGTCAGCGTGACGACGGCCTGGCCGATCTCCGGGCTGGCGGTGACGAGCACGAGTCCGGCGGGCAGCCGCAGGCGCAGCACGCCGGGACCGGTGTGGGTGTCGTGGGCGATGAGCCGCATGGCGGGTGTCCTCCAGAAGGCTGTCCGGGCTGCGGGAGCCGGGTCGGGGGCGGGGCGAGAGAGGTCAGGAGGTGAAGACCCGGCCGAAGTCGCTGCGCAAGCGGGAATCGGAGATCTGGATGCCGCTGGCGGCGGTGACCCGGATGTCGCCGTTGCCCGTGACGGCCGTCAGCGGAGCCTGGGCGGCGAGGTGGGCGTTCACGTGGCCGAAGTCGGTGGTCAGGGACAACGGGCCGGTGACCGATGCGGCGGCGATGTCGCCGTTGCGGGTGCGCATCTGGCCGCTGTGCAGCCGGTCGGCGCGGATCCCGCCGCATTCGGTGGCGGCTTTCACGACGCGGACGCGGCCGAGGGCGATGGCGCCGGAGCCGGTGTGCAGGTCCACGGTGTCGGCGTCCTCGACGGACACGTCCCCGGATCCGGTCTCGACCCGCAGGTGCGCCAGCCGCCCGGTCGCGGTGACGGGCGCGGACCCGGCCTCGACGTCGACGAACTGCAGCTTCGGGACCCGGACTTCGGCCCGGACTCCGCCGTGGCTGCCGCCGATCGACCCGACGACCGCCGATCCGTCGTTGTTGATCACCAGTCCGGTCACCTCGCCGGTGACCACCCCGAACTGCTGGACGACGGACACGCTGCCGCCGGGGCCGAAGGTCACCCGCTGGCCGAACCCGCCGGCGTGGCCGGCAGGCGGGACCGTGATCGCGAGCAGGTCCTCGGCCTGCGAAGCCTTCGTCCGGGAGATGGCGTCGAGGGCGTCAGGGTCCCCGGCGCGCGCAGGGGCGAGGGTGACGACGGCCCGGTCGATGCCCGGGTCGGCGACGACGGACACGGATCCGGCCGTGAGACGGAGAAAGAGCTGGCCGGGACCGGTGTGGGTGTCGTGGCTGATGGTGCGCATGGCGGGTTGTCCTCCTGGAGTGCGGTTGTCGCGGCGGCCTGGTCAGCGCCGGCGCGGGCGGGGAAGCGACGGCTCCTGCGGGTTCTCGTCGTCGCCGTCGTCGTGCGGCGAATCGGCGACTGGGGCGGGGGCGACAGCGACGACGACGGCCAGCAGTCCGGCGATCACGGCTCCCGCGCCGGACAACGCCTCCCCGGCTGCGAAGGCCGTCGCGGCCGCGACGGCCCAGACGGCTGCAGCCAGCAGCATCAGCGCCCGGCGCCCGCGCCGGGACCGCTCGGCGCGGCGGCGCAGGCGGGTCACGGGGCGTCCTCCCGTTCGGCGGAGATGCACGCGGCCCGCTCGTGGGCGTCGCGGAGTGCGCGGGCCTCGTCGGCGAAGCGCAGGTACATCCGCGTCTCGCCCGGATCCCCGGCCTCCCCCGCGCGGATGTACTCGGCATCGGCGCAGTCGCTGGCCAGCGAACCGGCGATCAGGTGGTGGTAGGCCGTCGGCATCCCCGCCACAACACGCTGGTCGTAGGCCAGCTGGCTGGCGGATGCGCGGGCATGCGAAGTCGTCTCAGGCACGGAGGATCCGCCCTCTCTAAAAGAAGTCTCAAAAACGCCGCTGCCGCGGTGCGAGAGGCCGTCCGGGGGTGGAACCCGCACCGCACCTCTTAATTAAAGCTTTTGAAGCTTCAAAAGCTACGGTGACGGTAGCTCCGATCGCTGCAGCACCGCAAGCCTTGTTCGCCCATTCGGCCCACACCCGGTGGCCGAGGGCCGACCGGAGCCTCGGCGAAGACTGTGCGCACTCCCGCTCGCCCCGGGCCTGTCCCTTCCTGCCCACGCATGCGGCTGTGCGCGCGGGACCTCGGAGCGCGAGGCCTGCGCACTGCCCGCAAGGCAACACGCCGAAGAGCCAGGCGCCTCCCTGAAATCCGGATTTCGAGCTAGGTTGACGCCGTCCCCCCGGCGGACGAGCCTCAGGAGGAGCAGTGACGACCGCAGAGAACGCCCCAGCGATCACGCTGACCAGCTCGGATCTCAGCAAGAGGTCGGGCGAGGTCCGCAAGTCCGTCAAGCAGGGCGCAGAGCCCGGAGTCAGCTGGCGCGGCGAGGTCTACGCCTTCGTGGTCTTGCGCGACAAGCGTCTGGAAGAGCGCGACCGGATGGCACAGCTGGAAGCGGAGCTCGAACATCGCGACGCGGAACTGGAGCGTCGCAATGCGGAACTGGAGCGTCGCGACGCGGAGATCCGCAAGCTTCGGAGCCGGCTCGAGGAGGTCGCGGCGATGTAGCCCCTACCGCTCGCCAGGGAGCGTCCATCCGGAGCGAGCAGACCTTGAACATGGAAAAACCCCGCCCGACCGGCCAGTCAGCACGGGGTTGTTCCGGCCAAACAAAGCAGGGCTAGCCACCTGCTCCACGTCCGTGTTGGGGACAACCACCACGACACCGCGTCTTTCAGACCCGGGGCATGACGTGTGAGCCGATGGTAGCGCACCGAACCGACGAAACGGCGGTTCGGAGGCGACCGTCACCGGGTGGCGCTCCGCGACAGCACGATGGAGCCCGTCACGATGAGCAACACCGCCCCCGGCCGCGGCGAGACCGCCGCGGCCGACGAGCAGCCCGGTGCCCAGGTACCGGACCTGTTCCCCTTCGCCCGCATGCCGCTGTGGTTCATGCTCGCCGGGCGCCCGTTGAAGGAACGCGCGATTCTCGAGTTCCTGACCGCGCACGTCAACGAGCAGACCGGGAAGCTCACCGCCTATCCCGGGATCGCCACGATCGGCGAGGCCGTCGAGCTCAAGTCCCGCGCCGTGCAGTACGCGATCGACGCGCTGATCGAGTTCGGCGCGATCGAAGTGGTGCCCACCTACAAGGACCGGCTCACGGGCGACCGGACCTTCGAGCCGGTGACGGACGGACGGTCCAACGCCCAGGAATCCAACACCTACGTGCCGTGCTTCTCGCCGCCCGGCGGCATGTTGTACCCGGGTCCGATCACGCTCGCCGAGTGGTACGACGAGCGCCGCCGGGCCGACCCCCGCAAGGGCAAGTACAAGCACCTGATCGAGAAGCGGATCAACGCCGCCCGGCGCCGGGAAGCCCGCGTCCGCACGTCCCGCCGCCACACCCCGGAAGGGGGGGTGCATGTGGATGCACCCCCCATCGAGCAGGGATTTTCCGAGGATCCCGAGGAAATGGGGGGGTGCACGTCGGTGCACCGGGGGGGTGCATCCACGTGCACCGGGGGGGTGCACGTGGATGCACCCAAAGAAGATCAAGGGGAAGAAGATCAAGGGGAAGACTCCGTCCGTCCGGTAGCCGACGCGGGCGCACGCAAGCGCGCGGCGGCGCACGCCGCCGCGGACGGACGGACGGACCTCTCCCCCGACCACCCCACCCCTCAGGACCTGAGCGGCGGCGAGGCCGCCGTCTCCTCCTCCTTGCTGGCCGAGCAGGAGATCGCCGACGGGCTGAAGCGCCTGGACTGCCGCCCCAGCCAGCGCGCCAAGCTCGCCCGCTGCGTCGCCCGCGCTCTGGGCGAGGGCCACCCGCCGGACAAGGTCCGCGGTTATCTCCTCGCCAAGATGCGCGAGACCACCAGCAAGAGGATCACGTTCGTGATCCGCGCGTTCGATCCCGAGCACGTCGCGGACCTGGCCGAGGCCGCGCCTGCGGCGCACGCCGACGTGCGCTCGGCCCGGCGGGCCGAGCGCGACCGCGCCCAGCCTGCTCCCCCGGCCCCGACGGCCCCGCCGGTCAGCCCGGTGGACTGGCTCGACGATCGCCAGTTCGGCGCGCTCACCCCCGGCGAGCGCGCGACCGTGAATTCGTGCGCCGGCCGCTCGCCCGACCAGCTCTCCAGGTTCGACCAGGCACGCCTGGACAGCATCCAGCGCCGCGTCGCAGCCGTGTTCGCGTGATCAAAGCGATCAGCGAGGACCAGGAAAGCCGCCTGAAGCGGGCGCTGGAGAGCGATCGCCAGCGCCCGCGAGGAATCCAACTCCGGCCTCCCCGAATGAGCCCTGAGGAGCTCTCAGAGCGTTTCGTCGATTCGGACGGTCGGATCAGACGCGATCGACGGTCGGTCGATCACTGTCCGTCACCGAATTGGGCGAGGCGCAACCCCGAGCAGCCGCCGGCGGGAGAAACCGACCTGAACCCGCACCTAAGCGGCGCGACGCGCACGCGCGCGTATGTGCGCGCGTGCGCGCGAGGCAAAACCCCAGGTCGCGGGGTTGCGCGCAACCCCCCGCAACCCCCGCCGCAACCCCCCCGGAACCTGAACGGAGAGTAGCAGCACCCCCAACGTCGACACGGGCACCGATCCCACCCGCAATGGCGCTGCGGGCCGACCTCGTCGACCCAGACCCGCCCGGTGCCACGGCCTGCTGCGCGCGAGCACCGCATACCGGCCATCGCCTTGCGCCCCGACGGGGCTGCAAGACAGCCGCGGGCCGAGCCGAACGGACCAGCGCAGCCCGCTCGTTCGGACCCGCACGACCAACTGCTCGGCCGGTCTCCGTCGCCACCCGGCGGCCCGGCATCGGCGGGCGCGACCCCGCCGACCGCGCGCACCGACCCGGCCGCTCCCGGCGGGCGCTCTCCCCGCCGAGCAGGCCACCAGGGCAACCCACCGGCGACCCGCCGCAGTCGCCCGCCGACAAGCCGCCAGCCGCCGTGCCGAGTGCCCCGCCGAAGCGGCGACCCGCCACCCGCCAATCGCCCGCCTGCGGCCCGCCGCCCGGTGCCCGCCAATCGCCCGCTGACCTGCGGTCCTGGCGGGTCCTCGGCGGGTGTCCGGCGGGTGTCCGGCGGGGCGGGACAGCGGGCGGGCAAGCGCCTGTTCGGCGGGCGGGCATGGCGCCCGCCGTCGGGCCCCGCCGAGCGGACGCCATGCCCGCCCTGCACAACGGCCGCGCAGCGTCGTCGCAAGCCGCTCCCGACCGATTCCGTGGTCATGATCAGGGCGCGGGCAACACCCGCCTACGTCGTCGACCCGCCGCCGGGACCACCGACCGCTGCGGCTGCGCGCGGAACCGGGGTTGCCTGCCGACCGTCGTCCCGGAGCGTGCGGAAGGCCGACACGCTGCGGACGAGGCGGTCCGGTCGTGAGCGTGCCGACCGCCCGCGGGTCCCACAGAACAAGCCCGCCCCGCTGGCGGGGTCGCCGAACATCGCCCGCGAAGGTCGGCTGCCGCGGTCAGCGGGCGCCGCGCCGCAACTGCTTCAGCTCGGCCGCGAGCGGGCCCAGCCGCACGGCGGTCGCGGCCAGGTCGCCGTGACCGCCGTGCGCCGGGCAGCGCCCGCGGCCCGTCTCGTCGCGCACCACCATCGCCCGTCCCGCGTCGCAGTCCGCGCACTGCCGGACCGCGGCGAAGTCGTCGAGGAACCCCAGGAGCGCAGTCGGCCCCATCTCCTCCGCCAGCCACCATGCGTACAGGCCGAGATCGTCGTCGGCCTCGAACACCCCGCAGTGCTGCCGCACGCTCGCGACGGCCGCGGCGATCGCGTCCGCGCGGCCCGACCACCATTCCCCGCGCTCCCGCCCGCCGCCCGCAGCCGGTTCGGCGACAGTGCTGCGGGCCCGCTGCTCGAGCCGCTGCCAGTGCCGCAGCGCCGCGTTCGGCGCGCGCCCGTACGGCTCGCCCTGCACCCGCCACGACACCCCGGCACCGACCCCGATCCGGTACCAGGCCAGCTGCTCGTCCCGTAGCCGGTGGCGCAGGTCCGCCAGCAGCACCAGCCCGGCGTCGGCCGCGGCCCGGTGCCGCTCCTGCGGCCCCGGCCGGTCCGATCGCCAGTCGACCAGCACCGGCCGCGCCGGATCCACCAGCCACGCGAGCAGCCCGAACCGATCGTCCGCGCCGGGCAAGGTCTCCAGCAGCTGCTCGTGGTCGACCAGGTCCTCCCGCCACAGCTCAAGCAGACCTTCGACCGTCTCCCCCACCACATCCCGCCGCCGTCCCTCGGCATCCAGCTGCACCGCCTCGCGCGGGTCGGGCAGCGCCGGGCTCGCCGAGCTGCGCCGCCCCGCGCCCACCCCCGCCGCGCGGGCCCGGGCGCGCTGACCGACCGCGTGCAACGTCGTCACCCCCAGCCGCCGCGCCACCAGCCACGGATCGAGCTCCACATGCGGCCGGCGACAGTGGTCCAGCAGCGCGGCCTCCAGCACGTCGCAGTCCAGCATCAGCCCGGCCAGCACCGCGTGCGCCACCCCGACCTCGCCCTCCCCCCACCGCGCGGGGTCCCACCGCCGCCGCAGCAACACCAGCTGCTCGAACGGCGGCAGATCATCGATCGTGTCGTCCGAACACGCGGCCCGCAGGCGTTCCAGCGCCTCGCCCAGGCTCCACGTCGCCGGCACGGCCCGCCGGGGCGGCGCGGGCCTGCGCTGCCGCAGCCGCGGCAGCATGTCCGCCACCCGGCCCGGATCTTCCTTCCACCGCAGCGGCGTATCCGCGTCCGACCTGGCCAGCATCAGTCGCGCCGCGGTCTCCATCCTCGGCAGACCGCTGTCCAGCCCGCGCGCCTCAGCCACCGCCGCCGTCGCGGCCAGGCTGCGTACTGCCAGCGCCGACCAGGTCGCCGCCGACGGCGCGCACCGGAGCACCGCTCCCCCGATCCCGCTCAGCTCCCCCGCCGCCACCGGCCCATCGAGATGGACCCAGGTCGTGGTCCCGTCCGGATGCCGGTCGTCCAGGTCCCTGACGAACGCGGCCAGCTCGCCCGCAGATCCTCCGACGCCAGGCTCGTCCCGGACATGGACTGCGAGCTCACCGACCGCGCGGCACCAGCCCGCAGCCGACTCCCACAACCGCTCCCGCTCGCCGAACGCCATCACCAGCGCGTCCTCCGCCCGGCGACGCCAAGGCGTCGCCGGACCGTCGACGACCCAGAACACCAGCGCCCGCATCGCCGCCGAGCGAGGGACCGGATCATCCGCGCTGGCTGCTGCGACTACAGGACGAAGGCCGGGGAAGGGAAGTACCGCGAAACCGGCGACCGCACGGACATGCCCGCGGGCCCACGGATCGCCGATCAGCAACCCGCTCGGCAGAGGATGCACACCGGCCGCCCGCCAGGCACGGGCCACCGTCGCCTGCGACACCCCCAACCCTGCCGCCGCAGATCGGGTCGTGGGAACCGAACCCGCCGGCCCGTCGGGCAGGTACGCCGCACGGACCAGGTCGTCGGCATCCGGCCGTCCAGGATCGCCCAGCACGGCGACGCCGTCGTCACGGAACCGCTGCCGCCAGCGGGCAACCGTGCGAGCACTGATTCCGAACGCGGCGGCCACCGCAGCGTCAGGTTCTCCGCGCGCGCACTCCAGAAGGATCCGCGCGACCAGCGCGACACGACGGTTGCCGCCTGCGGCAGCCGCGGCCAGTGCGGTACGGTCCTCGACAGTCAGCTGCATCGCAGCCAGGACCTTGCCTCGAGCGTCCACGCGCGGAGTCTAAGTCAGTCGTGACTCAAACTCGCCCTTCATCTCGTGACATCCTGTGTCTCCCGCCAGGATGTGTCCGGATAGTGGATCTGACCTGCGGCAATGCGCAGAGCGACGCGGCGAGGATGCGGGCACTGGTGTAATCCGGGATTACAGGCAGCCAAGACGATTCGTTCTGTGCGCAGTTGCCAGGTGACGCTCCGGGAGCTGGCCGAGCTCCGGTCAAGGACGAGAGCGACGTCCACGATCCGATGTACATATCGATTGGTCGTGCATCGTCGGCTGGTCTGCGAAGCAACCGGTCGGATTTGGGCCGACATCGTCCAAAGGGTCGCACGCGAGATCGGAGCCGTACTCCCACGTGAGTAGACGTCCGGCGCATTCGGCACCCGATCGGTGTGCCTTGAATAGGCGATCGTCTATCAGTCAGACGAGCAGCTCGACCATCTCCGAGACTTCGTCGGTGGGGGGTGTCTCTATTGGTTGGTCAAGCGGCGGCGGGTGTGGGTGGTGTGATGCGCGTCGGCCGGTGGGGTTGGTAGTGGGTGCGGTTGCGGAGCATGGCGAACAGGACGTCGCAGCGGCGGCGGGCGAGGCAGATCAGCGCGGCGTTGTGCTTCTTGCCCTCGGCTCTTTTTCTGTCGTAGTAGGTCCTGCTGACGGGATCGGAGAGCGAGGCGAACGCGGCGAGGAAGAAGGCGCGTTTGAGTTTGCGGTTGCCGGTGCGGGCGGGGTGTTCGCCTTTGATCGATGTGCCGGATCTGCGGGTGACGGGGGCGATGCCGGCGTAGGCGGCGAGGTGTGCGGAGCTGGCGAAGTGGGAGGCGTCGCCGATTTCGAGGAGGATGCGGGCGGCGGTCCTGACGTCGATGCCGGGCATCGATGTCAGGACCTCGGAGAGAGGGTGTGCATCGAGTATCCCTTCGACCTCGGCCGCGATCTGATTGCGTTGCTGCAGAATGGTTTTCAGGCTGTCGGCCAATCGGGGCAGGACGGTGTCGGCAGCCGCAGTGCCCGGGACCGTGACGGTCTGCTCGGCGAGCGCCGTCATGACCGCGTCGACCAGTTGGCTGCCCATGCGGGGCGCGTAGACGGTGGCGATCGCAGCGAGTTTGCGGCGTCCGGCTTTGCGGATTCCGGAGGGTCCGCCGCAGCGGGAGAGGATTTCCAGCACTGCCGGGTGGCTGGTTCTTGGTCCGATGGCGCGTTCGAGGGCGGGGTGGATGCCGGTGAGCAGGCCGCGGATGCGGTTGCTGATCCGGGTTGCCTCGGCGGTGAGGGCGTCGTCGAAGCCGGCCAGCACGTCCAGTTCCGCGAGGGCGTCGTCGCCGACGTCGACCTGGCGCAGCGTGTGCGGAAGCGAGCGGGCGGCGTCGGCGATGACGAACTCGTCGCGGGCGTCGGTCTCGGCGCGGCCGGGGTAGAGATCGGCGATGCGACGCATCGCCAGGCCGGGCAGATAAGCGACCTGGTGCCCGTTCGCGCGGGCGACGGCGACCGGCAGCGCCCCGATGGTGGCGGGCTGGTCGACCACGACCAGCAGCGGTCCGTGCCCGGCGAGCTTGTCGAACAATGCCCGCAGTTTCGGCTCGGCGTTGGGCAGCGACCCGTCGTGCAACCGTCCGCCGCTGGCGGTCAATCCGACCGCGTGGTGGGCGCTTTGCCGACGTCCAGACCGAGGAACACACCGTAGTCGCTGCTCATTCACCAAGCCAGTTCAGTCAGTGCGGCGGTGATCGCCAGTCGGGCATCGAGCGCCGGCGCTCACGTTACGAAGAGACCTGCCCACCGGCGGTCGTGTCCCTATTCAGCGGTCGGTCGATGCCACCAGGCCCGGTGACACCACCCCCCGGATCATGCGTGCGACTGGGGGACAAAATCACGCCGGACCTGGCGACCACAGCCCCGCCTCGGGGACCACAAACCCGGTGACGGGGGAACTGCTTCCCCAGACCCTGCCGGGAGCGTCGACGTCGGTTGCTTCGAACGCCAGCGACAAGCTGCTGCTGCTGCGGAGAGGCCGTCGGCCCCAAGGGTGGCTTACGGCAACGCCGTCGAGTCCGATATTCCGTCGGAATACGGAAGGTGCGGCTACCGGTCGCCGCGTCGGTCACCCCCATCGGATCGCGAGTATTCCGTCGGAATATAGCTGCCCCTGAAGATGGGCCCGGCGCATAGAGCGGATGGACGAACATCGGCCGGTGCTCTGTTCGATGTTCGTCGCGCCGATATTCCGACGGAATATCGGCGCCGGTCGGTCGAAGCCCCCGGCCTCTGAACGGGCTGGCGTGGCACTGCGGTCGGCTTGCGAGGTACGCAGTAGAGTTCGCAGCAGCCTTGTCAGGACGTCTTCAGCGTCGAACGAGACAGTGCCATGAGGTCCAGAACACCGTGATCAATCACCTCGCCCAGCCTGATAACTCGCCCTGATGAGGCACCTTCGAGCGGTCACCCCTCGTGGAGCGAGGCGGCCGCTCCCCCATCCTTCTCAGATGCCCGATTCAACAACGTAGTGGAGGCTCGATGGGAACTCGGAACAACCGGGTCGGCGGCGGAGCAGCAGCGGTCATTGGAAGCAGGGGGCCATCGAAGCCTTCCAAGCCAGCAGCGGGCAACTCGGCGCTGTTGGAGCAGATGAGGCAAGCCGCGGAGAATGTCGACGTCGCGACGCTCCCGCGGATCCGCTTGGACAAGATCGCTCCCCACCCGGACAACCCGAAGCGGCGATCGAATCCGAACACGCCGAAGATGCTGACGCTGAAACACTCGATCGAGGAGCACGGTTTCCTTCAGCCTCTGACTCTCGCGACGCGCGCCGACATTGTCGCTGCGAGCCCGGAGCTCGAGGACCTGATCGACCCAAAGGCCGAGTTCGTGTCGATCATCGGCCACATGCGGACCGTCGCTGGCGCGTTGGCAGGGGAGATCGATGCTCCCGCGATCATCCGCACGAAGAATCTCTCCCGGGGAGAGATTGCGGCGATCTTCTTTGCCGAGAACAAGCACCGCGACAGCATCACCCCGATCGAGGAGGCGGAAGCCTTCGATCGGATGCTCAACAATGGCTACAGCCAGGAGCAGGTCGCTCAGACCCTCGGCGTGAGCCAACCGCACGTTGCGAAGACACGAGCGCTTCTGGATCTGCCTGAGATCCTCATCGAGGCGGTGAACGCCGAGCAGTTGAACCGTGCAGACGCATCGCGACTGCTGAAGATCAGCAAGACCTCCGAAGCCGCAGCACTCGCCATCTGGCAAGACCACCTCGACGAGGTCAAAGAGATCGGCGACGACGACGCCAAGAGCCCGACCCCGATCGCCACGCTGATCAACAGGCAGCGGGCTGCAGCGGAACTGCGAGCACGGGAAGACGACCTTCGGGCGGTTGTGCGCGAGCACGGGATCGAACTTCTGCCCGACAGCCGACCGGTGACCGATCTTGTGGAGGTGGCCGCAGAAGACGCCTTGGGAGAGGAACGCGAACGAGTGGTGGGCGCCCGCATCTCGAACGGGCACCTCACCTATCTCGCTCAACCGGTGTCGCCACCCCCCACAACCAGCATCGAGAATGACGCGGCGGACGACACCGCGCGCAGCGATCCGGCCGACGGTCCAGTGGCCGCCGCCTCGGAAGACGACCGCGTTCACGAACCCGTTGCCGCTACTGCCTCCGCCCAGGTACCCGTTGTTTCCCCGGTTGCAGCGCAGCGGAGAAGTGCGGCAGAGGCTGCATCCCGCCAGCGCGCAGAAGCTTGCAGGCTGTTTCTGCAGTCGGAGCTTCCCCCCGCGACCGTTGATCAGACGCTGATGGACGGCGTTCTCTACGCACCGTCCCGTCTCGACGCGAAGATGGCCAAGGTCGTGAGTTCATGGCTTGACCGGAAGATTCGCGCAGATCGCGACATCGAAGCGCAGGTCGAGAGCAAGGCTCATCGGCAACGCGTGTCCCTCGCCGTTGTGCTCGCTGCGATCGAGAACGAAGCAAGCCGCGAGAAGTACGACACCGAAGACTGGCCGCCTTACGTCCAACGGCACGTTGCGCGGCTGAGGGACCTCGGTCATCTCAACCTGGACCAGTTCATGGACGACAAGCTCGCCTCGAACGACGTGGGCTGACCAATATTCCGCCGGAATACGCGGGAGGACTTTTGAAGACCATCGCTTTCATGAGCGGGGCCGCCGGTGCCGGGAAGTCGGCCTCGGCCGTCACGCTCGGGACGAAGCTGGCCTTGCGGGGACAAGCCGTCTGCATCGTGGACCTTGACCGCCAGCGAACCTCGACGTTCTATCTCAACGCCGTGGTCGACCCGTACGACGATGAGCAGCACTACGTCGGCGACGTTCTGCTTCGACGCCCCAAGGTGAAGGAGAAGGGGGCTGAGTCCAGGCGGCCGCCGACTTTTCTCGACGCCATCCAGGGCACGCAAGTCGACAACCTCTTCGTCATCGCCGGCCATGCCAATCTGAAGGACGACGCTCTCGCGCTGGCGCAGGCAAACGGCGGTCAGCGCCTCCGCGAAGCGATCCGTCCGCTCGAGCAGTTCATCGACATCGTGCTCATTGACTGCCCCGGCGAACTCAACATCCTGGCCACGTCAGCAATCGCAGCTGCGGACGACGTTGTGATGTGTTTCGCCCCCACGCTCAAGCACGCCGATCTCATGGACGTCTGGGACACCGTTGACGACATGCGCAGGGACGGTTCATCCACGGCTGAGGTCGCCGCTGTGATGCCGTGCATCATCCCCCCGAAGCGACAAGGCGGCTTCTACGGCGAGATCATGGACAAGATGCAGGCGGTGCCCGCGTACAAAGCGCTCATGACTCCGCAGGTCAGGCAGCAGCACTTTGAACCGAGCGCCTACAGCCACCAACAGCCGCTCCCTATCCACGCTCCTCGTTCCGAAGTCAATGGGGACTACGACCTGGTGCTTGAGGATCTCGACAAACGAGGTGTCACAACGCCTGCGGCCGCATAGCTATCGGCCTTGTTCGCCCGATCCATAGCCAAGGTCGGCAGAGTAACGGGTCAGGGCGAGCGAACGCGGGGGAGAGAGGCTGCCCGGGCACGGGTTGCCTTAGCCTCGACGCGGCCCAGCTGGTCTCGATGCAGCATCTCAACGGTCCCTCATCGTAGAGATCTCAAGCCCTCCTGGGCCGCGTTGGCGGCCATGCGCCGACCGCATTGTCAGCATGCAGACGGGAACGGGCACCAGCACTACCCAGAGCGCTGATCGCCGGGCCTAAGTTCTAGTGGCATATCCAAACGGCGCGGACCATTGTCACCAGTTCCCTGTGACGTGTCCCGTGCCAATACGGATGCGGGCAGTCGCTCACACTGCGGACTGGGTACGGGCAGGCTGGCTCAGCCAATGAGTCGCGCAAAAACGCGATGCTCGAGGACCCTCGACAACGCCAGCTCCCGGATGGACACACCGCGTCCCACCGCAGTGCCGACTTGATCGGCCATAGTCGTGACTCGGCGTGACGCATGATCCGCACAGGGACGGTCCTCACTACATCGAGATGGCGCTGGTCGTGTTCTTGGAACTCCGGGACGGTCAGTGGGTGGTGGACGGCACGGAGACCGAGCAGGTGGATCCTGGACCTCAAAATCTCAACGGCACGTGGGGGACAACGCCTCGTGCGGCACCGCGGGTGCTTGCTGCTGATCGTCTCAACTTGCCGGAAGGGCTAGGTCTGGCTGATCTCCTCGTCGCCGCTGCCGAGGATCTGGGCCACAGGCTGGGGATTCTTGCCAACGAACAGTCCCGTTCTCTTCGCTCTCGCCCAGGCGCGTTCTCGTCGAGGCACAGCAGCACAGGCGGACCGAGTTCATCGACCACGCCCGCCGTCAACAGCAGTGATCCGCTCCGCATCCGCTGGGCGATCTCGACGAGGAAACTGAGCTGTCGACTCCGTCAAGCCAGCTGTCCAGCAGTGGATTCCCGGGTGTGCGGCTTCGGAATGGGACGTGGTCCTTCCGCATGTTCGCGCACAACTCAGTTCAGTGGCCGCGCAGACGAACCCGGAAAAGCCGCTAAATACGCCCCTGAATGCGGAGTTGTCAATAGATGTCACGCGAATGGTGCAGCTCCAGGGGCCGCCTACGCTGCCCGTCATGCCCACTGTGCTGGATCCGGCTGCGCGCCGGTGTGTCGAGGACGTCCGAGCAAATCTCGCGCGGGCGCTGTCGGACATCGACGCCCTTGCGGCCGGAGAGGCATCGGCGACCGACGCGGTCCGGACCCGTCTGCAGACCTCGATCGTCGATCTCGACGTCCTCGCCGACGAAGCCGTGGTCACAGCGTGGATTTCCTGCACAGGCATGTTCTGGAGCGTGCGGTCGGTGCCGTGGACCGCGTTGGCCGAGACCTTCACGGCCGTCACCGGGCAGAACATCACCCGCGACGGCCTCGACCGGCAATTGAAGAGGCTGTTCGCGGGCGCCGCGCCCCGTCGGCAGGCCGTAGCCGGCCGCAATGCAGCGGCCGGCTACGCCGCCACCGCGTTGTGGGCGGCCATCACGCACTGGCATCGACGGGCGGGCGTTCCGCTGCCGGTGTCCGCCTGGCGCACCTACAGCGACGTGGCCGCAGTACTTGACCTCTTGCCCGCCATCGTGCAACACCGCGAGACCGCCGCAACCGGCAAGCAGCTCCTGGCGGCGGTCCGCGCGGCAGGCGGCCGCGTTCCCAGGCTCTGCGAGCCGCACGTGACAGAACTGGCGCGCGAGCATCGCGACGCGGCGCACCACTGGGTCGCGGTCGTTGCGAACGCGTGAAAACGTCGTCGGTGACCTCGTCGCAAGCGTCCCGCCCCGCGAGCCGCAGTCCGCGACGGGCGTTCCCGGCGTCGACAGCTGCGTCGACCTGACCGGCTTTCGCGCAGCGGGGGAGCGGCGGAAGCCGGGCATGGCACGAGACAGCCGCCCGGTCGGGTTCGGCGCGGTGCAGCAGCTCCCGGCGCAGCGTCTCGAAGTCGTCGTCGCGTTCCTCAGCCATTCGTGCCCGGCCGCACGGAGGAGGGCAGTTCTGCTTCAACGACGAGCGTGCCCAGTTTCCCTGGCTCCGGAGCGGCCTCGACTCGCGCGCGGATGTGGCCGAACCCGTTGCGGCGCAGTAGGTCCGTCCATGCTTCCGGTACGTAGGACCACCGGTACACCCACATCGGATCCGCGGTGAACGCCGCGCCGTACATGCCCTGGCAGCCGTAGGCCCCGGGCACCGGGGGAGCGTGGGAGAACACCAGTTTCCCGCAGGGTGTCAGGTGTTTCCGTACGAGCGGCAGCACCAGGTCCGGGTCGAGGAACCATAGCGCGCCCCAGATCGAGTACACCGCGTCCCAGGTGCGGTCGGCCGCGGCCAGGAACCCCAGCACCTCCGCGTGTTCGAAGCGGGCGCCCTCGACGTGTCCCCAGCGGCTGCACGCCTGCTCGATCTGGGCTGCGGACAGGTCCACCCCAGTCGCGTCGACGCCGCCTCCGGCGAGCGCGGCGACGGCGTCGCCCTGCCCACATCCCAGTTCGAGTGTCGAGCGCGGGTCGCCGAGCAGCTCGATACCGGGGCCGTGGCCGGGGTACTGCGTCCACTCGAGGACGGGCACGTCGGTGTCGGCGGCAGTGCGCTCGGCGTACCGGTCCCAGAAGGCAGCAGTCATCGCTGCACGTCGAGCATGGCTGCCGGTGCTGGCCGCGGGAGGCACTTCTCGCTCGTCATTGCGGGGCGGTCGAGGGCGCGTTGCAGGAGCGGCTGGCGCGAGGCGTAAAGGCCGCCGCCTTCGAGGTCGGCGGCTAGCTGTTCGAATCGGATCCAGCAGGCGTCGGAGCCCGCAGTCGCCAACCGCGGCTCCTCGATGATGAACAGCGCGAACGTGCTGGCGACCCTGGCATGGTCGGTGTTGCGCCAGTCGACGACCCGTTCGCGACCGAGCACGGTCGGCGCGATCGCGGCGAGGTCGATCCCGGTCTCCTCGCGCAGCTCGCGCACGAGCGTGGCCGGGGTGTACTCGCCGCGGTCGACCATCCCGCCGGGGATGGCCCAGGCCCCGACGTCGCGGCCGCGTTCTCGCCCCACTTGCCGAAGTTCCGTCCGGGACGGCCAGCCAGGTTGAGCGACCATCGGCAGGTCCCCGTGCGACAGTTCCGCGACGGGCTGGTCCCTGATCGCGTCGGCGAGCGCCGACAGATCCCGCAGCGTCCACGACGACCCGGTCGACACCGGATGTGCCTTCAGGCTCGGGCACCCGCCTGCCGGCATGTCCGGGTCGGGTCCGGTGCGCCAGGCAGCGATGGAACTGATCATTGTATCGCCGTTCTCCAGCACAGTCCCTGCGTCGGTGCTCAGTGCCACCGGTGGATCTTTCGTCAGCGAGCTCATGTAGTCCGTCCAGTCCGGCAGTCTCGCCCCTGTGACAGGTCAGCATCCTCTACCCCTTCTGTACGGGAGCCAGTACAGAAGGGGTAGCCGCAGACGGGTGACGTCGCCTGGCTGCGGTCGGAGCCGTCCCGCTACAGTCAAAAAGCGACAAGGGCATGCGCTGGCCCTTCTCTGAGTCGACCGGTCCCCACGTGGCCAGCGGCGCTGAGGACAAGCTTGGCTTCCCATTCGGGGAGGACTCACGCGCGAGGCGAACCCGCAGCCGTCATGTCTGGCGAATTGTGCGGGGTGACGTGGGCTCCCGCGCGAGGAGGACCGGATGGGCAAACGCAGCGCTCGTCGCCGCAAGGCCGCGATCAAGACGCACATGGCCGAGCACAAGATCGGCAAGTACACCGAGGCTGCCCGCGTCGTCGACGGTAGTCGTACACAGGCTGCTGCGCGGCATGTTGTGCTCGGAGGCTTCCACCGCGGTGGCGAAGGGAAGTCCTCGGCCGAGGTCCCGTTTCTCCCCTTCGACATGCTGTGGAAGGCCCGCAAGGGCGACCCGCTCACGATGCCTGCTGCCGCCGTGCGTCTCGATCGAGTGTGGAACAGGCTCTGCACCTTGGCCAAGCATCGCGACGTCATCGGCTCGGGGCGCTCGTCCGGGGATGCCGATGCGATGTTGGCGGAGGGTCTCGCCTGGGGAACTGCGTCGCTGGTACTCGACTGGCTGGTGCAATCCGCGCGCAGTGAGGATCCCGCGCGGGTCTCCGATTGGCTCGCGTCGCGCGGTCGGGTGCTGTCTGAGGCCCAGTACGCGGTGTTGGAGCGGCTTCTGGGTGATCCGGGTCTGCGCCGCGATCGCGGCCGTCCCGTCACGGATGCCGATTCCGTCGAGTGCCTCCAGTGGCTGGACGCCGTGCTGGCTGCGTCAGGACCGGACCTGGCCGCGCGGTCGGGTGCCGACGGCGCGACCGGTCTCTGTGCGGCCATGTTGCTGGCGCGCGGGGAAGCAGAGCCCGGTCCGATCATTGTGGACAGTGCCAGCGCGGAAGAGACGTTGCGATGGCGGGAAGTCTGGCCCTCTGCAGGGAATCCGCGATCCTGATCGAGCGGGTTGTGGAAGTCGTGGATTGCGACGATCCGCGACGGATCATCGCGTGCTCGACCTCGTGCCCGACGCTAGCCGGCAGACCACCCTCGCCCGGCTGATCTCAGATGCCGGGTGGGGCACGCAGCGCCGCATCGAGCGTGCGGACAGGAAATGCGGCGACGGGGGAGCGGTTCGCGTCGTTCGTCTGCCGCCGTTCGCGTGGCGGGAGGTGACGCAGGGCGGCCCTTGTCTGTGAGCCGGGTGCGGCACGAGGACCTCGCTGCGAGATCGGTTCCGGAGCAACGTCGCGTGCCGACGTCGGAGTCTTCCTGTTCCGTTGGCCTTGCCTGCGGGGCGAATGCGGCCGGGCAGCGGCACCTCGCCACTGGCACCGGTCCCGAGGACGAGCGTACCGTCGACTCGCGGGACGAATCTGTTGTCGGGGAGGAGTTCGCACCTCGGCTGTTCTGTCGACTGCGGCTCGGTTGTCAGGGGCGGAGGCCGAGGCCGTCTAATGCTGCTAAGAGGCCTGGGGGAGCTGTAGTACTCACCTGGCCCGACTCGGCTTCGCATCGGGCGACGAAGCCGGCGAGCAGTGGGCCGCGTCCAGCGCCGAGGTGGACGGTAGCGTGCACCGAACGCCACCTTGCGTGTTGAAGCGGCAACTTCCCTGACTGTCTTGTCCGGCCGAAGATTGCGGACATGCACGGAGCTGGGTGGCGAGTGTTGCTCGCCGGGTTGTTGGGGTCGGCAGCCGTTGGCAGCTGGTCTAGTCCTTTCCAAGGCGGGAAGGCAAGTGGTCGGCGGGGCCCGTTGCTCCGATGCGTCGCTCTACCTCGCTAAGCCTGCTGTTGGTCGCTTGGCCAGTCTCTTGTGATGCCGGTTGCCCGAACCTGGCATATAACTCAACCCAAGTGACAGTCCTAGCTTCGACCGGAACCCGCCATCGCTTGAAGTTGGCGACGTAGCTCCACCAGGCGAGGGAGGCTGGCACGACGTGCTTTATGTCGGCGGCCGCGGGTCGATTTGGTGATGAGTGACCTGGTTCGACTTCGTCGTGGACGTGCCCTCTGTTTGCCATGGGCCAGACGGTAGTCGTTCGCGTGCTCGATAGTCCGGTTGCGGTTCCAGGGTGCTGGGCCGGACGTCGCTCTCATCGTCGAATATTCGTTCAGCAGCAACGAAAGGTTCGTCCGCAGCTCGCTCGCCTAGAGCGGGTGGAAGATCACCGGCAACGTGGCCAGGGGGCCGCCGTAGGGACGCGAGTTCCATCAGCGTGTGTAGCGGTAGCCGGCCAGCGCAGGTTCGCCATGCGCGTCGGGTCCGGCCCCTCGGGAGCTCATACCGCCAGCCGATCTATTTGCAGGCTTTCTCCGTAGCCGCGAAGGCGGCCGCGTCCTGCGGCTTGATCCGGCCGCGTGGTCGGCAGAAGACCACGAGCGCTGCGCCGTCCGCCAGGCGCGCGAAGTAGCCCGGAGCGTGGCGACGTCCGCGATCGCCTTCGTCCCAGCTCAGCCAGAACGGCTGCGAAGAAAGGCCCATCACCTCGGCTGCGAAGTCCAGCTAGACGACGTTGTTGCGCTGGCCTCGAAACGCCGGGAACGACCGCACAGGAGCTGTGTTCTCAAACGGGTACGTCGCAACCGACGGGAGCGGCTGCAGCAGCTCACCGACGTCCCGGTCGACGAACACGACCTGGAAACCAGGCGAGGGCACACTCAGCGACTGCACCGCCTGAGACGAGACCCGCCACCGCCAGCCCTCGATCGACGAAACGCGCCAAACGTACTGATGGACTCCCAGGTCTCACCGTCGGGGTAGCCCCAATCGCAGACGACCCACCGCACCAGGACCGCGCCAGATCCACTGCCGCAGCGCCACCCAAACGCCAACTTCCCTGACGATCCACATCTGCGGCCTGTCTGCTACTAGAAGATCTTTCTACAAGAAGCTTAATAGGGGGCCTTGGGCACGTGCTCTGACCTGCAGCGATAGTGACATCGTTCCCCCTCTTATGCGGATTGTTCCCCCTCCTATGTCGGGCGTCCTGGGGAAACACCGGTCGGGAAGTCCCCCTCTTAAGTGTGGAGCATCCTGGTCGCGCGCCGGTTGTCCACACATCGGGGACGTGTTCCCCCTCTTATGTCGGGACAAGTCGAGTGGTTCGCCCGGTGCCATCGTCCCGTCGACCCGTCAATGCGCAGATTCCCCCTCTTATGTCGGGACAAATCCGCCGGGAAAGCCCCTGCGGGCCCGAAAGGAGCGCGGCCGCAACTGAACGTAGTCATACGTCACGTAGCGTCGATCTACGACAGGTCGGATCGTCCCCCTCTTATGCTCTCTGGCACGTGCCCCTCGCGAAGTTCCCCCTCTTATGTCGGGACAGCCCGGCAGCCTCAATCTCGACGCATCGCCTGCCGTCACCCGATCGGGATTCGACCCCCCAGGTCAGGGTCAAATTCGACGACGTTCCCCCTCTTATGTACGACCCAGCAGCGCGCCGCACAGGCTCTCGATGTCCGTGACCTGCGGTGTTCCTCGGCGTGCCGTCGACACCCCAGCGCCGTCGAACCCCTAGTCTGTGCCGATGCCAGCGGCCAAGGGGCGTCCCAAGAACGCAACCGTCGAGCGTGCGAACCAAATCACCGAATACCGCCAGAACGGCGGCGGCAAGTCCCTCGTCTTCCAGGCCGCTCCGCTGACCCTGGCGTCGCTGCCGTACCGGCAGCCCAAAGCGGGCACCGACGTCTGGGTGCGACGCAACGGGGACTTCTGGCTCACCCTCCGCCCCGGAGTGAGCATGAAACCCAATGGCGAACATGGCAGCTACGGCTGGCCTTTTGGCGTGATCCCTCGGGCGCTGCTGATGTGGGTTACCGCCGAAGCATTGCGCACGAAGGACCCAAAGATCGAACTGGGTTCGTCGTTGTCCGACTTCGTGGTGAAGCTTCTGGGTCAACGGGCGACGAGCGGTCCCAATGGGACGCGCACCCGGGTCAAGGAGCAGGCGAACAGGCTGTTCAACGCCGACATCAGCTATCAATGGATGGGCAACGGCGACCGGATTCAGGCCGGTGTCAACCTGAAAATCGCCAGGGCATGGCGGCTAGATCTCGGCGACGGAGAGATGGGGCAGGAGTCGCTGTTCCCCTCCTACGTCCAACTCTCCGGAGACTTCTTCGAAGAGATCATCAAAAGCCCCGTGCCGCTGGACCTCGAAGCCGTCCGGCTGCTGGGGTCCGCTGCCGCAATGGACCTCTACGCCTTCATCACCTACAAGACGTTCGTCCTCAACAAAACCGGAAAATACTTCCTGCTCACCTGGGACGGCATGGGCGATCAGTTCGGGTACCAGTTCCCGAAGACGTCCAAAGGTCGGTACAAGCTCAAGGAAAAAGTGCTGCCCGCATGGGAAAGCGTCCGCCGCGTCTACCCGAAAGCCAACGTCACCGTCACCGACGACGGACTGCTGCTGGGCCCAGGGCCGACGGCGGTGCAGCCGAGAAAGAGCAGCCCTAAGTTGGGAACTGGGGCCGGGGCTTGGTCTGGGGCACCGGAGCTAATTTCCGGCAACTCATCAGCCTAGGCAGACACATCTGAGCCCGGCGGGGTTGGTCGCGCGCGCATCACGCCTGCCCTGCTCAATCGGGCCGGGCTTTAATGGCGGCAGGCTCATGATGGTCCCCATCGGCTTCGCAGGAGTGCGCTTGCATCTGCGCGCGTGAGGCTCCCGGTGCCGGAAGTGCCAGTCGGTGCGCGCGCACCGACGCAATCTTCCCGCCGGGCACCTTATCGGCGCTCCCGGATGCTGTCCGAGCCCACCTCGCCGTCACGGCTGTCCCGTAGGACTACCGGCCGCGCAGCACCCTGTCGGTGCTAGACCTCCGCCGTCGACGTCCCCTGGGCGGCCGCGTCGATGCGCGCCCTCTCCAAAGGCGAGGCGGCACTAGCCAGAGTGAACGAGCGCACCGACGCCAGACACATCAGATGCCCGCACGTCGGCCCGAACCCTGCTTGACATCTGCGGGTGGGTCGAGCGGGGAGGGGGTCGGCAGCAACCGGGCCATCGGTCGCGCGCCGCCGTCGAAGCAACGGGAAGAAGGATCTCAGAATCGTGTTCTGTATTTATGTCAACCGGGAACAGGAAAGCCGTTTGACCGACGCATCCGCCACGGGTATTTGGGAATTCGAGCCGCGCGATCTTCAGCGCTGGCGGTCTTCCGCTCTGCAGGACGTTGCGATCTTCGGCTGCCGCGGACCGAACGCCCGGATGCCGCCGGGAAGCTGGGGAAACGCCACGCTGCATCGGATCGTCGCCGCGCGGGTCCTCGTATGCGAGTCCACCGAGTCGGATAGGGAGCGGCTGAGGTCCGAGGTCTTCGGTGACGAATGGAATGTCCGCAGCCGATGCGTGGGCGAGGACGTCATGGAATCGCTGCGCCTTTCGGCCAACAATGCAGGACGGCCGACCCCTGTCGCGTATTGGCCGGCGTTGGCGCATCTTGCTCAGCTGGTGCAACCGGCTCGCAGCCGGGGTCTCGATCCGATCCAGTCGTTGGTGTCTCTGATTGCCGCAGGTCGATGATCGGTCGCGCACGCCTCCGAGTTTCGAGAAGACGCGCGGTTGGGTGATCCGGAGGTTTACGCCGCGCGGGTCCGTAGCGCGTGCGATCAGTCGTTGCGGATGGCCGGAGCGGACATATTCGAGCTCGACGTCCAGTGGTTCGCCAGTGCGCCAGGCTTCGTCGACTCGATGACCGGCACCGAAGCTTGGGGGGACCCGCCGGTGTCCTGGCTTCCCCGACAACGACAACCACCGCATCACCGCGCCGACGACTGTGTGGTGCTTGATATCCACCGGGCATCCGAGTGTGGATGGGTTGTCACGCAAGCGATTGCGGTCGCGACATCGCGGATTGCCGGCCGAGGCGGAGGTTTACTTGACGGTCAAACGCGTATGGAACCTGGGAGATCCTGAGCCCTATCCGTGGCCGGATGTATCGGACCGAGATGGCCTCGGCTGGGGATCGTGCCCAGCAGGTTGGCACTGCGAAGCCTCGGAGAAAAGCGGCGATGGTTGTTTGGGCTGGACCACATTCCTGATGCGTCACGGCCCAGTGACCGAGCGGTAGCGGCGCATTCGCCGAACGTCGTCGTCACTCCGGGCGCGTTCGGCAAGGGCGGCCGCGGAACTCGCGGATGCAGGCGTGGCATCGGGCCAAGACATCGCCTCTGCCGCGCCCTCACCCGCGGGCGATCCCGTGTCCATGCCCGTGCCGGACGACGGCAGCACGACCGCCGCAGACAACTAAACGCGCGTCCGGCTAATGACCAGCAGCGGGCGTTCGGTGCCGCGTGGCGCGCTGCGCGCGAGCGGCGGCGCTCTTCGGACGACGCGTGTTTCGGCGAGTCGGGCAGCGGTGGCCGGGTGGTCCGTAGCATCAGCGGCATGCCGGACGAGGGCGACAGCGTGCTGATCGAGAAGTCCGCGCGGAATGTGCTCGAGGAGGCCTGCGCGAAGGCGGGAGTCAACGCGTCGGGGTCCGAGCTGGTCCGGCTGGGCTCGAACGCGGTGTTCCGCGTTCCGGGAAACGTCATCGTGCGGATCGGGCGCGACGTCGATGTGTCGGATGCCGCGGGTTTGCAGGTCGCGGTGGCCCGCTGGTTGGCAGGGGAGCGGTACCCGGCGAACCGCGCGCTCGACATCGCCCAGCCGGTGTCCGCGGCGGGGCATGTTGTCACCTTCTGGGAATCGGCTGCGGACGACGAGCGCTACGCCCCGATCCGGGACGTCGCGCGCCTTCTTCGCGACCTGCATGCCCTTGACGTTCCAGCCAGCCTGAATCTGCCGCAGAAGCGCCCGTTCGCGGAGTTGGCCGAGAGAACGGCCGCGTTGGATCGCGTCGATCCGGATATTGGTTGTTTTCTCCGGGAGCGCGCCGCGGAACTAGAATGGGACTACCGGTCGCTGGACTTCGTTCTGCCGCGTGGCTTGATCCACGGCGACGCCAACGTCGGCAACGTCATTCTCGATCGCGGCGACCGGCCGGTGCTGATCGACCTCGACAGCGTCGGTGTCGGCCAGCGCGAGTGGGATCTGGTGCATACGGCGCTGTTCTGCGACCGTTTCTGCTGGCACATCGCCGAGGAGTACCGGGCGTTCGCCGACGTCTACGGCTTCGACATCCTGCAGTGGCCCGGATATCCGGTGCTGGCCGACTACCGGGAACTGTCCATGACCGCCTGGCTGTGCGGCAAAGCCGCCGGCGACCCGGCCGCCGCGGCCGAGGCCCGGAAGCGGATCGCGGCCCTTGAAAACGGCGGGTCCCGGCGCGACTGGATGCCGTACTGAACTGTGGTGTCCGCGACGTCGGAACCTCCGCCGGCCCCGAAACGGTCGTGGACTGCGGCTGGACTGCCGCAGGCCGCTCTGCTTTCTCTCTCTTGTTCGGCATGTCAGGCCGGCTGTCTCCGCAGCGACGGTTCCATTGATCACGGTTCGGCTCGTGCGGTGAGCGCCGGTATTGGCCGGTCGCGCGCAACCACCGTTCGTCTATGGTCTCGACGGTCCGCGGTCCGCGGTCGAGTCTCGCCGCACCGGAATCCCCGGGTGCGGGCGGGTCGAAGCCGTTGCCGGTAGCTTCTCGGGGACATGAGCGCAGCGGATTCGTCCGACCCCGACCACCCGAACCAGGACATGCACACTGTCCTCGCCACAGTGGAGGACGATGGGTGCGTGCGGGCTGGTCGACGAAGTTTCGAGACTTCCCCGACGTCACCTGGGCCGGCACGTTGGACGACCTGCGGGTATTCATGGTCGAGTTGATCGACGAGCACCGAGGGCGGATAGACGACGGCTTCTTCGAACAGCAGCTGCGTCACGCGGACGAACAGGCGACGGCTGCCCGGGCGGTCGGCTTCAGCAAGGTCCGTTACGGGCTTCTCGTCCGACCGTGCAAGATCGCCCGACGCGCCGACGGCACATGGGACCGCAGCTTGTTCTGGCAGGTGTGCATGCAGTACGTCGCGCCGACCAGGCCGGTGACAAAGCTGGCGTACGCCGCTGTCGTTGCCGCGCCCCGTCTCCTGTCGGACGGCGACGCGTCGGCGTTGCGGGTCATGGGGTACCGCGACGCCGCCGACGTCGCGCGGCGGATCAGGCAGCGACCCGCGCTCGGCATTCCGGAGCCGAACAGCGAGCTCGGCTGAACACAGCACGGCAGCACCGCGATCGCCTCCCCCCGCCTGCCACGGCGCGACGACAGGGTGGCGGGGATACGGGCGATCGGCAACCGGGGCCATCTCGGTCGCCAGGGCCTGGCTGCCGAGGGCGTCGTACGGCGCGGTGCGTCCCTGAGTGAGGTCAAGGACGCGGCACAGCCGCCGACGTCCTCGGCCACGGCACTGCTAGGCGCCGAAGGAGCTCAACCCGTCGATGAGGAGGCTCTGTTCGTCCGTGGCAGCGGCGAGCAGCGCGGCGGTGTGCCGGTAGTGGGCGCTGCCGCGTTCGTGCTCGGCCTGCAGGGCGGTGAGGACGTCGATCCGGGCGCGTAGCTGGCAGAGCCGGTCGAGCACTCGCCGCACCTCGCCGACCCGGTCGGTCCCTGACGGGCGGACGGGCGTGGTGCGCACGAACACGCCGATGCCCTGGCGGGAGGCGACCAGTCCTTCGGTGCGCAGTTCCCGGATCGCGCTCTGCACGGTCATCGGCGCGAGACCGTAGCGTTTCCGCAGAGCGGGCGACGAGGGAAGGCGGTCACCCGGCCGGAACTCGCCGTCGGCGATCGCGTCCCGGATGATCGCGGCGAGCTGGCGGAACGGCGGCGCGGGGTCGTCGGGCTGGAAGTCGCGCATCGGGCCACCGTAGCGGGCGTGATCGTCGGATCCGGGCTGGTCGAGGCCGGGGAGCCCGGAAATTGTCGGTGCCTGCGGCTACCGTGCGCCGCAGTCCGGTTCCGCCCGTGCACGAGTCGAAGAGAGGCCTCCCGTGACGACAGCACAGTGGTTCGGCGACATCCTGTCGTGGCGTCGCGGCGACGACGGCTGGGAAGCCCGCCACGGCGGGAAGCTGCACGAGATCGTCAAGCTGTCCCGCCGCGACGCGGACGCGCAGCGCACCTCTCCCGGCTGGCACCTGATCCACCACGAACCCGGCGCCGCCTGGTGCGGACCCAGGCTCGGCCGCACCCTCGACCGCGCGCTGCGGATGGCCGAGGCGCACATCCTCGTGCCCTACCCCCAGTGGTTCGCCGCCGACGGCGCGCCGGGGTTCATCACCGCGATGACCGGCGGCGGCGGGGCGTGGGCGAAGCACCGGCTGGTGGCCTACCCCGACCACGAACGCCGGTGCATCACCGCGCACCGCGACGACGGCGCCGACACCGTGGTCGGCGAGATCCGGCCGCGGTTCCTCCTCGACGGCGATCCGGCCCTCGAACCGGTCCGCATCCTGTGGACGCCGAAGCGGGCCGCCGGTCCGTTCCTGGCTGCGTCGATGTCCTGGCACACCGCCGCCGCGGGCCTCGCCCGCGCAACGGACGACCTGGCCGCCCCTGCCTCCTGAACCGGCGCTTCAGCCTCCTGGCACGGACCACAGTCGGGCGACGGCGGCGCGTTCGGCGTCGGTGAACCAGCCGAACCATGAGGCGGGGTCGCGCCGGTCGAACTGGCGCACCGCGCCGAGGACGTCGTGCGGTCGGCGGTGTCCCGGCAGAGCCAGCACGCGGCATCCGTCGCGCGGAAATGCGCGGCCGCGGCAGACCAGCGGATCGCCTCCCTCGCACCGTCCGCAGCCGACGCCCATGGCGTAGCCCCTTGCCTCCTCGGAGTCTTCCGGCTGCCGGCGGGCACGATACACCGCAACGCCTGCAGGGGCGGAGATTCCGGTCCGGGATCGGGAAACGCCTCGAGGCCGGATGTGAAACAGCGATCGCTTCCGCTGCCCCGTGCCGGCGGGACAGAGTCGGCACCGGCATCGGCGGAGCCGTTGGCTGCGCCCGTGAGCAGAACCGGGCGCGCGCCGGACCGGCACAGGAACGAGGACGCTCATGGGAGCCGTGGATTTCTACGAGTACCAGGTCGGGACGGACGTCGCCGAAGCCTTCCGCGCAGCCGTGGAACACGCGCAGCGCGAGCACGGCACACGCGGCTGCACCGGCACGATCGCGGACAAAGGCGGCGACGGGTTCGTGATCGTGTCAGCGGTGCCGGTGGTCTTGTCCGAGGCACGGTTCGCGGCTCGAGGGATCCTCACCGCCCCAGGCGGGAACCGGTGGACGAAGGCGAACATCGGCCACCGCGGAGGCCCGGCCGGCGCGATCGCCGTCACTCGCGGCCGACGCGAGCACGCGGTCGAGATCCCGGTCGTGCCCGGCGGCCACGCCGACAAAGCCGCAGCCGTTTCCGCTGCGGTCACAGGACAGCCGACGGCCGGCGAGCATGTCGTCGACGGCGGGGACGGCGTCTTCGAAACCGACGGCCTGCGGATGCTGCGCGGATCGGCCACGGTGCGCGCCGCGGGCGCGGACCTGCACACCGGGTGGCTGTTCTTCGGCTCCGCGCCGGTGTGACACGCGAGCCCGGCACAACCCAGCAGGGCTTTGGGGACTGTCGTTGGGACGGGCTCCCCGTCGTGCTTGCGGAGTCCGAGAACACGACCTGACGGCGGAGCCAGCGGCCCGCGCAGCCGAGTCGGCCCCCGCGAGCACGAGGCAGCCGATCGACGCCTCCCGTCGGGTTCACCCGTCCGGCCTGTCGCGGTTCAATATTGCACTGGTCTAATATTGAACCGTGACCGAGGACATGCCTGCCGCGCCGGTGCCGGACAAGGTGCGCGCCCTGGCGCGGCTGACCCAGCTCAGGGAATGGGCCGAGCGTCGCGACGAACTCGTCTGCGACGCCCAGCGCGCCCGCGCGACCTACGCCGAGATCATGGCCGCCAGCGGACTGGCCAAACACACCATCAGCGCCATCCTCGGCCGCGCCGGCCTCACCGGCGACCGGCCGGCGCACCCGGAGGACACGATGCTCGCTGCCGCCCTGTCCGTGGACTATCCGCACCAGCCCCACTTCGTCCGGGTGGAACCCGCACCCGAGGGCGACCACGCCAACATCCTGTGCCGCTACCTCAACAGGTCAGGGATGACGCCGACACCGCGCGTGAAATTCACCTTCGAGGCATTCACCGGCGACGAACCCGAACCCCTGCTGCCGTCCATCGCAGATCTGGACCGCGCCTCCGCAATGCGCAACGAAGCCCCGTTCGCGTCGGCACTGTGCGAGACTGAGTGGCGCGTGGCCCGCGACCTGTGGCGGCTGGCGCGGCACACCCGCCGACTGCTGCCCGTCCTCGACGACGCCGCCGTCGTCTGGACCCGCTACGACCACGCCCGCGACACGATGAACAGGCTCTACCGCGGCCTGGGAACCACCGCCAAGTGGAACCAGGCCGTCATGCGCCTGCTCGACGCACAGGAAAACGCCTTGAACGAGGCGGAAGACTGGGGCCGCGTCTCCCGCCTCATCGCCGAAGCAGAAGACCAGAAGCACCTCTTTTTCCCGAGCTTCACCGTCCTCGCCAGCCAGCACGGGATCGACGAACACGCGTCGTTGTGGCAACTGGACCCCGACGCCCGCGCGACCGTGGAATCCACGATCCGCGCGCAGAAACACCGCCTGCGGGAAATCCGCGAACTGTCCGGGACCGACAGCGAAGCGGACCGTACCTGACCCGCTCTACCCGACGAACGGGCCGTCTCTCCGCCCGCTGCCGCCGAGCCATTTCCGTCCGACCACCCATCTCCGCGGAGGGCACCATGAACTCGCCGAGCATTCCCCCAACCGGCCTGGTCGTCTCCGAGGCCAAGCCGCACCGCAGCGACGCCCGAAGTGACAACCGCGTCCACACCTTCTTCGTGACGGCCACTGCGGACCAGGTGGAAGCAGCACGGGACGCCGCGGTGACCATCCGGACGCGTTCTGACGGCCCGCCGGCCGACGACACGATCTTCGGCGGCGACCACGCCGTGCTGGTGGCCGTCGACAGGGCGGAGTTCATCGACGAAGTCCGGGACTGCGAACCCGGCCACGTCTACCTGGGACTGAGTTGACAACCCGTACCCGGGCGGGCCCGGCCGCGGACTGCCCGACACGCGCGGCCGCGTCCGCCCACCAGGCCCGCCCCCGAGAAGGACTGCGGTGAATGCCCGACGCGGCCTGCGCAGGCGGCTCACCGAATTCCGCAGAGACTGGGCCGCCGCCGACGAAGTCCTCAAGCGCCACCGGCAGCGCAACGCCTGCACACGCGCCACGTCCGGAGCGGCCCCGCAGGAACCCGCAGAAGGCTGGCCGCGAGCGAACGTCGGATTCGGTCCTGCTTTCCGTTGAATCGCCTGACAGCATCGGAGAATCGCAATGCCTGAAAAAGTGTCCCTGACCTGGGTCGAGACCGACGTCGGGCAGGTGTGGCGGTCGACCTGTGGTCGGTATGCGATCGTCGCGCACACGTTGCCGGAGAACCCGCCGAAAACGGAGTATCAGGCCCGGAGGATCGATCCGGCGATGGCCGCCGCGTACCCGCAGCGCGGCACCCTCGGTTTCCTGCTGCAGACTTCGCCGTGGTGCTGGAACAGCGAAAACAGTGTGCACAGCGCCGAGGCGAACTGCGAGCGGGACGCCTACGCCCTGGCCAACGAACGGCCGTTCCCGGAGAACTTCCCGGCGATCGCCATGGAGCGGTGCGGCGCGGGCCGTCGCGTGGCGCTGGTGATCGTGCGGGAGAACGGCGACCTGGTCGCCCGCCTCATGCACATGGCCCTGCACACGCACGAGGAAGGGTTCGTGCCCGAGTCGTCGCTGACGGAGATCAACTTGACCGAACTCGGCCTCGTCCCCGGCGAGAACGCGGAACTGGTGACCAGGACCGACCACGACACCGACCGGTGCGGCAACTGCGGCGTCAAAGTCGGCCAGGCCCACGACGAGCGGTGCTCGTTCGCCCGATGCGAGGCCACCGGCGGGCAGCGGCTGATGTGCACCTACTTCGGAGGCTCGCCCACCGCCGGCGCGGTGACCGTGGCTACAGGCGGGTCCCAGCAGGAGTTCGATGACTACTTCAAGGCCCCGCCCGGCCACGACTGCGGCCAGGACGTCTACCGCGGAAAGGCAGCACGATGAGCACCCGGGTCCGCGACCAGGACGCTCAGCGCCCCGGCTGGCAGCACCAACAGACGCGGCGGATGATCGCCGCGGCCGAGCGGGCGGTCACGCTGCGCGCAGCGAGGGACCAGGCGGCCGCCCTCCCAGTTTTCGCGGTCTGGGGCTCCTACAGCCTGCTGGCCAACGGCGACCTTCGCCGGGATCTGGACCCCGGCGGAAATGAGAGAGACAGCGTGCGTTGAGGTTGGGGACTACAGAGCAGGCAGGCTGTAGTCGCTGTGCGGGACGGACATCTCGATAGCTCGTTGGCGGTGTTCGACGAACTGGGCTACGTCGTCGCTCACCGTTCCGCTGCGGAATCGGCCCGTCCGGTCGTAGAACATGATCCAGACGAAGTGGTCGTCGAAAAGCCAATAGTCGTGGCTCCACAGTGGATTCAGGTCATCGGCAATGCGGTTGCGGTCGAGGATCCGGACTTCCTCGCCTGCGGCGATGTTCTCGCGGTAGGCGTGCACCTCCCACGCCGTGTACAGCGTGATCGGATGCCCCACGAGCCGCACCCGCGACACAGGCCGTCCCATCTCCTTGTTGGCCCGCGTCATCGCGTGCCACTCTTCCGCTTTCTCTTCCTCCACCGCCGGTCGCCCCGCCAGCCAGTCGGTGATCTTGGAATCCTCGCCGACATTGAACACGTCGAGCGTCTCCTGCCGCCAGGCGTAACTGCGGTAGCCGTCGAACAGTTCGTCGATCGTCGGCAGAGCAGGCCGTTGCGACCATCCCGAGACCACCGAGGCACCTCCAAGTGAAACCGGGCCGCGCGATCGCGAGCCCGAGGGCGAGTGAACGAGTTCATTCGGAGTTGTAGCGGATCCTGCGGTCCGGGTCGAACGCAACGTCGGCACAGGGGCTAGCACAACGACGGCCCATCCGCGCAGTGCGGATGGGCCGTCGCGAGAGTCAGCGATGGGTGCTTGCTAGTCGCCGTGCATGCGTGCGCTGTAGCGGGCTCCGCCGTCGAGATCGACGGCCTCGGCGAGCGGTCGCGTCGGGCAGATCTTGAACGCCGACAGCAGGTTTTCCGCGGCGTGGTTGACCCGGTCGTCGACGATGCCCGGTTCGTGGCCGAGGGTGCGCAAGAGGTCTTCGACGCCTGCGACGAACGTGTCGCGGTCTAGGGGCTGCCAGGCGGGCATGTCAGTCCTCCTTGGTCCAGGTGCGGCCGGTGATGCGCTCGTAGACCTCGGTGTAGCGCTGGCGGGTGGCTTCGACGATGTCGGCGGGGACTTCCGGACCGGGCGGGGTTTTGTCCCAGCCGGTCGTCAGGGACCAGTCGCGCACGAATTGCTTGTCGTACGCGCGCTGGGGGCCGCCGGGCTGCCACTCCTCGACCCGCCAGAAGCGCGACGAATCCGAGGTCAGGACCTCGTCGGCGAGGGTGAGAACGCCGTCGGCATCGACGCCGAACTCTAGCTTCGTGTCGGCGATGATCACGCCGCGTTCGCGAGCTCGGGCGGCGCCGGTGCGGTAGATCTCCAGCGTGAGTTCGCGCAGCCGGTCGGCGGTATCGCTGCCGACCTGATCGACGACCTCGCCGAAGCTCATGAACTCGTCGTGCCCGGTGTCGCTTTCCTTGGTCGTCGGGGTGAAGATCGGCTCGGGGAGCCGGTCGCCTTCCACCATGCCGGCGGGCAGCTGCACGCCGGAGATCGCGCCGTCGCGCTGGTATTCCCGCAGCCCGAGCCCGGCCAGGTAGCCGCGCGCGATGCACTCGACTTTGACCATCTGCAGCTTCTTGGCGCGCACGGCCCGGCGAGCGGGCAGGCCGGGGATGTCGTCGGTGGAAATCAGGTGGTTCGGGACGATGCCGGCCAGCTGCTCGAACCACCAATTGCTGAGCTGCGTGAGCAGCGCGCCTTTTTCCGGGATCGGGGTGGGGAGGGCGACGTCGTAGACTGAGACGCGGTCCGTGGCCACCAAGACCAAGTCGTCGCCGTCCTCGTACAGGTCTCGGACTTTGCCGGCGTGCACTTGCTTCACAGCTGCGGATTCTCCTTGGTAGCAGGGGTGGTCGGGGCGGTGCGGTACCAGCTCCACACGCCTTGGCGGTAGACCGATTCGCCGAGTTCGATCAGCTCGCCCTGGTCGTCACGGAAAAAATTGCGGGTGCGCTGCACGGCGGCGCCCGTGTCGATCCGCAACTGCTTGGCCTCGTCCTCGGTGGCGGTGCCGGCGGCGTACATGACCTCGACGTGGAAAGCCCGGTCGCCGTGGCCGGCCCGCTCAAGCGCGTACAACGTGGTGCCCTGCACGATCCGCTCCGCCACCAGCAGCCTCGGCGCCGCATCGACGAGCGCGCCGGAGAACCAGCTCGCCGACGTGGACACCGGTTCCTTCTGGTCGTTGTAGGTGGTGCGTAGCCGACGGATCAGTTGCTTCCCTGCGCTCGCGCCGAAGGCCTCCGTGATGTGCTCAGGGGCTTCGGCTGTGCCAGCGTCGAGGATCTCGGCGTAGTGCCCGGCCGGGTAAATCCTGCCACTGGCCGTCGCGAGAGAAACGTGATCCTGCGCCGACCGGTGCAGTGATCGGTCCCGCACCACCGCGCGGACGCCGGGTCGCACGTCGATCCATCCTTCGGAAGCCAGCGTGGTGATCGCTTTGGTCGCGGTGGGCCGGGCGATGCCCCACTCCTCGGAGATCTGACGCACCGAGGGCACCGTGTCACCGACCTTCAGTTCACCTGAGGTGATCTGGCCCTGGATGTGTCGCACAACCTGCAAGTACGGCGGGTCGGGGCGATCGATGGACGGCATGCAGGCTCCTCTGCGTGGTTTGGGGCAGTGTACTAGGACACCGAAGTCGACCAGCCGAAAAGTGGTAGCGGCCTCGCGGCAGTAGTGTCATATGACACCATCTTGACAGTGTCATATGACACTGCTTACGGTGGGTCCGTTGCTGCTCTGCGGGTCCAACTCCTGCGGCGCAGCGGCCCCTGGGTGGCCGCCACCCGCGCGAACCGGTACCGCCGCGAGGCCGGCATCGGGAGAGCGCCCCGCCAGCAGTCCCAGGGATGCGCGCGCCCTACATGTGAATAGGAGCAGCGGAGCTTAGGCCCCGTGATAGGTCGTATTTCCAGTCCGCCAGGACCCCAGCGGGGCGAGCGATGCGATCAGCGGTATCCCCGAAGCCGAGGCTGCTCCCGATGCAAACAAGTGCTGTGGTGTTTGCCGGTCGTCCTCGCTCCGCGCCGCCAGCGCGGTTGAGGGCGGGCCGGGAGCCACCACGCAACAGTCCGACACGGCCCGTGTGACGAGCAGAGGTCTTCACACCGAGGCGTTGCTTAACCGGAGCGGCGAATGTCCGCAATCCGGGAATCGCAGTCAATGCAGATTTGGCCCTGAATGGCGATGCGTGTTTCTGCGTCGTCCGCGCCGGAAGAGCGCGTGATCGCGGCCGCGTTGTCGCCCGGGGTCGGTCGAAGAGCGATGAAGGAGAATGTCATGAGTGCTGTGGCGTCAGTTGCACCGGCTGCGGTGCAACCCGGCAGCGACGAGCAGGCACCCGCGGCCGAGGTCGCGGAGGTTTACGGTCTGATGCTCGTTGATCTTGCCGTGACCATCGAAAAGTCCCGCGAACGTTCCACTGTGCCAGGCGTCGCCATCGCCCGAGATCTCAGGAAACTGGCTGCGGGGCTGCGCGATTTGGCCGCGGATGTCGACGAGAGGCTTGTCTCGAAGCCGGGCCCCGCGCCGGTGCTGCTGGTGCGTTGTGTGGACGAACTGCTCGCCTACGTCGATGGCTGCACGTTCGGTGCGCCGGCGTTCCGGAGCGTGCCCGGGTTGGTGGGGGAATTGCGCGAGGTGCTTGTTGGTTTGGCGGCTGTCGCGCCTGCAGCAAAGGAGGAGCGGTGACGCGGCGGCGGTTGATCGGGCGGGGCCCGGTGCTGGGGTGCACCGCGATGGTCGCAGGTGTTCTGTTGTCTGGCTGCGGAGTGTTCGGCGCGCCGGACGCCGAGGCCGGCGGGGTGTGCGTGGACAAGGCCACCGGGTCGCGGGTCGAGGATTCGCGGTGCGGTGACTGGGACGACCGCGGCTGGTACGACGGTCCGGGTTCCTACATGGTCTGGTACCCGACGTCGTACGCGGGCGATGTTCCTGCTGTCGGCCAGCGCGCGGTGGGCGGGACCCGGACCGTTGCGAGCGGAACTCCGCTCGCGAAGGGGATTCCGGTGTCCGGGGCGAGCGCCAAGTCGGGCGGGATGTCGGGGCTCCAGCGCGGCGGTTTCGGGAAGGCGTCCGCGACGTCGGGCGGCACCGGGGCGAAGGCCGCGAGCGGGAGGGGCGGCTCCGGCGGGTCGTGACCGGTGTCGTCGAAGGCCTGCTGAGCCAAGCGGTTCGGTGCGCACAGCCGGTCCCTGCGGCCCCGGGTCTCGATTGCGTAGTCGCAACGGTCGGGTTTTGTTTCGTTCCAAAGGTTTGCGCTGCGTTCCGGCGGCTGTCGGTGCGCTGCGGAAGCGAAGGCGGCCGGGCTTGACGGTCCGGTCGCGGTTGTCTGTGAGAACCGGCCTTGTGGCGCTGTCAGCGCCTGGTGCGGTCCGGCGTTGTTCTTGTTTTCTTGGGAGTATGTCATGTCTTGGGTTGCCGCACTGTCCACTTCGGTCACTGCGAGTCCGCTTGTGGGGTCGGGCGTCGCGTTGCTTCGTTCGAGTCCGCGCAGCAGGTTGCGGGCGGTGGCGGTGGCGGTGGTGAGCACTGCGGTTGTGTCACGGGCGGGGTTGCCGTTGCTGGATCTCGTTCCTGCGCACGCGGCCGCGGCGGATGTCGGTTTGGCTGGTATCGCTGCGGTGGCGTCGTTGCCGTGGCTGGGCGGTGCGGTGCGTCGCCTGGTTCGGGTGGCTGCGGGCGCGAGGCGGGGGATCGGTGCCGTTTCTCGGCGTGCGGTTGTCGCGGAGCCTGACCGGCCGGTTGCTGCGGCTGTGGTGCCGTGCGACAGCGGTGCTGGCGCGGCAGGCGGGGACGTGTTTCCGGTAGAGCCTTGTGGCTATGGCCGGGAGGTGGGGTTCGACGACGGGCCCGCTCGGATCCGTCGGTGAGCGGTGTTCTGCTTGTCTGTCAGGCGATGGCGGCGATGAGTTGCTCGGCTTGGTCTTCGAGGGCGGCTACGGTGGTGTTGTTGTCGATCACGCGGCTGCCCTCGAGCGCGGGGGCGTAGCGCGGGTCGAGCCCTGCGAGGTAGGCGTCCCATTCGGAGAGTTTGCCGGCGTCGCGAGCGGCGTCGCGGTCGGTGATGTTGCGGAGCATGGTGTCGGGGTCGCAGCGGATCCAGGCGGCGTGCAGGCGTGCACCGCGTGTTTCGACCTGGCTGCGGAGGCATCGGCACCAGTCGGGGTCGGCGAGTTCGGCGGTGAAGGGAGCAGTCGCGATCACGCTTACGCCCACGTCGACGTTCTCGAGGACCGCGGTGATCAGCGCCCGGTATTCGGCGGGCCGCAGTATTTCCCGATACAGGGCCGATTCCCGATCGTGCGGGGAGTGGCCGAGGGCGTGCAGGGCGGCTTCGACGACATCGCGGGTGGTGGAGTCCTTGTCCAGCAGCGGCCAGCGGGTGCGACGGGCGAGGATCGCGCCTAGCGTGGTTTTTCCCGTTCCGGCGTAGCCGCCGACGAGCAGCACTACGGGCGGAGCGGCGGGAAGGTTCGCGGTGCCTGCGTTGGGGATCGTCATGGGGTGATTTTGCTGCATGGACCGGGCGCGGCGCAGTGCCCGCTGTTGTGATTGAGGAGATCAGAGTTGCAGTTCGACAATCAGGTCGTCGTGAACGCCGTCCGGGCGTCTCTGGATCAGAATCGGGGACGCGGCCGGGTCGGCGCGGCGACCGAGGTCTGCGCCGATTGCTCGCTGGGATGCTGGTCGGGCAACCGGCATGCCGGCAGCGGCGTCGACGGGGAGTACGACGGCTGGGTGGAGCCGTTTGTCGCGATCGAGCGGGAGTGCCGGTGCGTGTGTCACGAATCGGTGCCGCGCGCGCCCTACGTGGAGGTGTGGCAGGAGTGCGCGGAAGGGATGAAGTAATGGCAGACGACGTCAGCACGGAAAAGGTCAGCACGGACCAGCTCCGGCCCGGCGACCTGGTCCTGCACTACGGGATGCGCATCCGGCTGGGAGAACTTGAGACGTACCCGTCCTGCACCGCTGACCGGGTGTACCGGTTCCCGGGCACGGTCGAGAACAAGGACGAAGTGCTCCGGCCGGGCCACGTCACGACCGGATTTCTTGGTGCCGACGGCCAGTGGTCGGTGCAGGGCAACAACCTCGCCACCTGGTTCCGCGTGGTCGAGTGAATCGGGGGCGGCCGCTGGTCGTCCGCGCGGGTGTTCCTCGCTGCGCGGCCCGATCGGATCGGGGTGTTTCCTCAGCTCGTGCGGGGCGGCGGCGCGGGGGCGCGGGGGCGCGGGGGCGCGCAACGACGATGCCGCCCAAGCCCCGGAGGGGCTGCGGGCATGGCCTAGGATTTCGTGAACCGGACGCAACGGCGGGTCGTCGCGGTCGGCGTCCGCGGTCCAGGGGTTGAAGCGGAATGTGTTGCACACGACGGCGTTCGCGTCGGCGGCGACGCTGGCCGCGCCGCGGGCGGGTTTGCCGTTGGGCGGAACGGTGGGGCTGTCGAGGGCGGGATCAGTGCCTGCGGCGATGTTGGTCATGGTGCGATCTTGCTGCACATGCCTGGCGCGCTTCGGCATTCACGCCGGGTGTCCTGAGAAGTCTTTCGCTGCTGCGGCGTTCCTGCGCGGCGCAGTGCTTGGTGTGTGAGGGTGCGTCGTCGGTCGTTCCGGGGAACCAGGTGCGGGCTCGCGCGGCGGTTAGCATGCGCGGCATGGACGGCAGGGATGGCGAACTGGTCGGAATGGCGGAAATCGCTGCGCGGCTGGATGTCGCGGACAAGACGGTGGCGAGTTGGCGATCCCGCAAGAAGCTGCCGGGGCAGCGCGACGTCGTCGGTGGCCGCCCCGTGTGGTCTTGGGAGGAGGACATCGCCCCGTGGGCGGTGCGCACCGGGCGCCTGCCGGATCCTGCGGCGGCGGCCGAGGAGTGGCGGCCGGTGCCGGGTTTCGCAGGCTACGAGGCGAGCGCCGCCGGCAGGATCAGGAGCGCGGGCCGGACGATTGTCTGCTCATCCGGTCGCGTCCGGATGATGCGACCGAAGGTTCTGACCGCAGCGGAGACGGAAGCCGGCAGATTGGCCGTGCGGCTGAGGACGAGCAGCGGTCGAGAGGCACGTCGCGAGGTCGCCAGGCTTGTGGCGTTGGCTTTTCTGGACCGCGTCGGCCGCGGGCAGTCGATGAATCGCGGGCGGGTCAGGATTCGTCATCTCAACGGCGACCGGTCCGATAACCGAGCGGTCAATCTGGCCTGGGCGTTGCCTGAGCCGGTCTGTGCCCACGGCCACGAGATGACGCCTGCGAATACGTACGTCACCCCCGCCGGCAGCCGGGTGTGCAGGAGGTGCCGGACTCTGGCCGTGCAGAGGCTGCGGGGGAAGCGATCAGGAGGCGGACGAGTATCCGGCTCCAGTTCCGGCGGGTGCGGGGAGGATGCCGCGGTTGGCCAGCTGGTCGATATGGCGGAAATTGCCGCGCGGTTGGATGTCGCGTACATGACGGTGGCGAGCTGGCGATCCCGCAAGAAGCTGCCGGAGCAGCGCGACGTTGTCGATGGTCGCCCCGTGTGGTCTTGGGAGGAGGACATCGTCCCGTGGGCGGTGGGCACCGGCCGGATGGAACACGCGGATCGTTGACACGGCCGGGCATGCCGCAGTCGCCTGGGTCGCGGCGGCGGGTTGGCTGCCGGAAATTGTCTGGTACGCAGGAAAAGGAGAGGCCGGTTGTGTGGCCGGCCCCTCTGTCCTGCGGGTCAGGCCGGCACGTCGCCGTAGAAGTCGACCGTGGAGGCGGATTCGCCGAGTTGGAGCCGGTAGAGGTGTCCGGGGCGGAGCAGCGCGGGGTCGAGTTCGGGGGGCCAGGTTTCGACCGGGTGGGAGAAGAAGGTGTTGACGTGCCAGCCGTCGCCGGAGTCGAACAGGATGGGTCGGCTGTCGGGTGTGACGGCCGGTTCTGGTTGGCCGGTGAGGGTCATGTTGTCGACGATGTCGACACGGTCGTATCCGATGGGGTTGCCGGTGGGGAGTTCGTCGACCCAGGTCGTGTGAGGGACGAAGCGGTGGCTGGGCAGGGTGGCGATCGGCACGAAGCGGGTTGTGGTGGTTACGTCGAGCGCCGGGGGCTTTCGGGACAGTTCGAACAGGGCTCCGGAGTGGCGGCCGGGTTTGTCGACGATGCGCAGCAGGCGGGCACCGAGGCTGCGGTAGTAGTCCTGGAGGCGGGTGTTGGTTTTCCAGACGTCCCAGCGCAGCCAGTTGACGCCGCGGGCTCCGGCGTAGTCGGCGGCCCAGTCGATCAGCATTGCGCCGAGGCCTTCGCCGGCGCGGTCGAGGCGGGTGGCGAGTTTGGACAGGTAGAGGGCCGGGGTGGTTCGTTCTTCGGGGGTCCAGAAATCGGGGTCGGCCATGGTGCTCATGGTCAGGGTGGCGACGGCGGTGTCGCCGTCCCAGAGCAGCCAGGTGTCGCCGCGGTCGACGGCGGCGCGCATGACGGGGGCGAATTCGCGGGTCGACCACTGGTCGGTGCCGCGGGTGCGCAGCCATTCTGTGCGTTGGCCGAGCAGCGCCATGACGTGCGGCAGGTCGGCCGGTGTGGCGCGGCGCATTGCGTAGCGGGTCACTTCTCGACCTCGTATGTGAGTTCCCAGCGGTCGCTGGGGAAGCTGCTGGACATGAGCCGGACCGCGCGTCCGTCGGCGGTGTAGCTGATCCGGTCGTGCCGGATCACCGGCAGGCCCCCGGCGATCTCCAGTTCGTCGATCTCGCGTTTGTGGGGTCGTCCCGCGTTGATGGTGTCGTGGTGGCGGACCATCTCGTAGCCGTGTTCGCGCAGAACGTGGCGGCCGCCGCGGGTGATGTCGGCGGGTTCGGCGATCTCGGTGCCCTCGACCACGTCGAGAGGGAAGAAGGAGTCGGTGAGGCAGTACGGGATGTCGTCGATGGTGCGCATGCGCCGACGGGCGAGGACCAGACCGGTCGTGCCCTCGCCGAGTTCGAGCGCGTTGCGGATCGCGGGGGTGCCGGTGATGGTTTCGACCCGGATGTTCTGGAGTGGCCGGCCGCCCTGGGCTTCGACCGCGTCGTTGAAGGCGTCCCGGCCGCGGTCGTCGGCCTCGAGCACGTACAGCGGGAGTTCGTAGCGCTTGAGGCGGTAGACCGTGGTGCCGCGGCGGGTGTTGGTTTCCAGGTAGCCGTCCTGGTGCAGCAGCCCGAGGGCGCTGTTGATGACGGTGTTGCTGCAGTTGTAGAGCTGTTGCAGCTGCTCCCGGGTGGGCAGCGGGTCGCCGTGGTTCAGCTCCCCGGAGTCGATGCGTTCTCGCAGCTCGGCTGCGATGAGGACGTAGATCGGGGTCCTGCCGTTGGCCACGGGTTCTCCCTTCTCGGACCTGGCCGTGCGCCAGATTCCGCGCTTTTGACGCTTTAAATGTAGCGGAAAGGCTTGCGTGATCAACAGAGGGGAGTTAGGGTCATGCCAGCATTTGAAGCTTCAAATGTTTTGAATGCTTTGGACGCTTCACCGGGTCCGACCCCCGGCCAGCGTCCCCGGGTGGCCGTGCAGATGGGCCCGACCCGCCGTGAGGCAGGACGTCGGCGCACCGCCCCGCCAGCAACCCCGAAACAGCCAGGCCGCATCCGCGCGCAACGCGAGCGGATGCCAGAACTTCACAGCGTGAGAACAACCGCAGCCCCCTCCGGCCAGACCTGGCCGGCACCCGTCCGCGCCGTCGATCCGGCGCGGGCCCAAGGGCGCGCTGAACCGCAGACGTTCGGTGTCTGCCGAGAAACCCCTCCGCTCAGCAGGGCCACGACCTCTCGCCGCGAGGCGATGGCGAGCCGCCGCCACGATCCCGGGCCCGCCCGGAAGAGCGAGCGAGCAGGAGGGCACCTCGACGACGAACTTCGCCGCCGCCGCACGGCGGCGGCCCTCCGCAGCCCCGTGGTGGCTGCCGGCGGCCCTCCCCTCGCGCGGTAACGCGAGGGGAGGGCATTCCGGGGACCACCACCGCAACACGGCCCGTCCCGGCCGGCCAGCCGGGACGGGCCACCCCGCCGCCGCTCAGAAAGGGACACGACGTGTTCACCGACCCCGACTACCGCGAGGACTACGACGTCTACGGCGACGCCACCTTCCTCGGCCTGGCCGACCGGCCAGCCGACATCCTCGCTGATCCGCAGGACACCGACGTGCTCTCGCGGATCGACCTCTTCCCGATCACCGTCCAGCCGATCGACCTTCCCGCGGCGTTGCCGCCGGAGTCCGAGCCCGACGCCGCGGACCTCAGGGCGGTCGAAACCCTGTCCGACGCCGCGGTCGACGCCCGCATCGCCCTGTCGAACACGCTCGCGGCCTACAAGGCGCGCGTCGACGAGCTGCGCCGCGAGTGCGACGCCCTGGCGCACCGCCTCGACGACCACGACCTGGAGCGCGCCGCATGAGCGACTGGCGCCACGACGCGGCCTGTCGCACGGAGGACCCCGAGCTGTTCTTCCCGGTCGGCACCACCGGCCCCGCGCTGCGGCAGACCGCCGAGGCGAAGGCCGTGTGCCACCGCTGCCCCGCGGCCTCGGACTGTCTGGCCTGGGCTCTGGCCAGCGGCCAGGACGCCGGCGTCTGGGGCGGCATGAGCGAAGACGAGCGACGCGCCCTCAAGCGCCGCCGCGTTCACATCGGCACGCGTGCCACCGCCTGATGTTCCACGACGCGACCCGCCGGGCCGCGCCCCTCCGCCACGCCCAGCCAGAGGAGCAAGCCATGCCCACCGCCACGCCGATCGCCCTCGCGGAACTCGGAAAGCCCCTGCGGCTGAAGACATGGGAAGCGATCAAGATCGACGAATTGTTCGAGCCGGTGATCAAAAGCTGGATGGACCACGCCGGCACACAGGCCGAGCTCGACGAGCTCGACAACGCCCTGAAGAACGTCCGCGAGCACAAGCAGCAGATGTGGGACCTGCTCTGGGAGTTGCAGACCGTCGCCTGACATCGAAGAGCCTGGTGCTCCGGCACCGGGGGAGCACATGCGGACCCGCCCCGGGAGACCCCCAGGCCCCGGCGCGGACCTGCTCGCGTCCGCGTGTGCTGCCCAGGCCCGCCGGAACGGCCACCCGCCGCGCCCCGCGCAACCGGCACAAGGAGATTGCATGCACGCGTCCGAGACGCGCGTGTTCGAGCCCGGCGACAACGTCGTGAGCGTCCACGAGGAGATCCCCGTTCCGCAGCGCGAACGCGGCAAGGTCGTCTGCCCCCTCGAACCCAGCAAAGCCGACGGCCCCCGCTACTCCGTGAAGTGGGAAGGCTGCACGGAGCCCATCGACGAACTCGCGCGCGAACTGCTCCCCGCGCAGAAACAGTGACCACCGCCGGACACCGGCGCTCCGGCCAGGAACCCGGGGCGGAGCCTGACGACGGCCTCCGCCCGCACACGCTTTCGACCGACCGTTCGTCACCCATCCGCCAGGAGGCACCGGTGAACACCCCGACCGTGCATGACACCGATGCTCTCGTACGCGGGAGCGCCGCGCCCGGCCGCCGCCATCCCGACATCGAGACGCAGATACGCGAGCTGCGGCCCTGGCTGCGGTCCTTCGCCAGCGCCGAGAATGCCCTCGCCGACCTGCACGCGGCGATCCTGCGCTCGGCGGAGCACAGCATGGGAGCGGTGCAGGACCGCGCCGAGCTCGCGCAGGTGGTGTACGCCCTGGCCCTCAACGCGCGGCCCCGGCCGCGCAAGAAGCCCGGCGGCGAGAACGCCGGCCTGGCGACATCCGGCGACGCCGCAGTGTCCGAAGACGTGGTCCTGAACTGCGTCGCACACGTGCTCGCCGCCCACGGAAGCCTGCCCGCCTGCGCCCTGCGCGCGCAGCACGTCGCGCTGGCGAAGTCGTGGCTCAACCAGGCCCGCCTGCAACAGGGCCAGGCCTAGCCGACGCACATCCCGGGGCCCCGGCGGGCCCGGGCAGCACTCACGCCGCGCGAGTCGCGCGATTCCCGCGGCGTCACCCGGGAATCGCGCAACGGCCGCGCCTACCCCGAGACGTGAGTGCTGCCCAGACCCGCCGGGGCGCTGACGACACCGAACGAGGAGCCATCCCATGTCAGCCGTCCCCCGGAACCACGAGAACAACGTGGACCTGGGCGTGGTCACCCGGCAACTGAACAGCGGAGTGTGGGTGCCGGAAGCGGCCGAGGACACCACGGTGCCGATCGACGTCGTCGACCGCCCGCAACTCCCGAAACCGATTTCGGACCCTCCCCGCCTTCCTCCGCTTCCCCAGCCGACGAGGCAGGACCCGCCGGCGGCGTCGACCCCGCCTGCCGCGAACGGGACGCACGCCTCCCGAGCCGACGATGAGGGCACGGAGCACGACCGCCTCGAAGACCGTCCCGAAGATCGCAAGGGCAAGAAGGGGAGCGCTAGCGACGAGCCGCCCGCATCGCCGCAGCGTACGGTGCGGGACGCGGTGGTCGGCTGGATCGACGCCCGCGCCGCCGCCCGCCGCGAGTCGGCAGGGGAGCGACAGACCGCGAACGAAGAACCGGTCACCGGCGGCGCATTCGCCGCGATCTGCCTGATGACGCTGATCGTGGCCGGGCTGGCGTTCGCGCTCAGCTTCGACATGATGTACGCCGCAGCCAGCCACTACGGCTGGGGAGCCAGGCTCGCGGCACTGTTCCCGTTGATCATCGACGTCGGCGCGATCGGCGGAACGTTCATGGGCGCGATTTCCACGAACCGCATGTACCGGGCGATCGGACACCAGGTGCTGATCGTGACGCTCGCCGCCAGCGTGCTGTTCAACCTCGTCGGCCACGACATCCGCGGCGGGCCCGCGCTCGGCCTGCCGGCCGAGTGGAACTGGACCGGCACCGTCGCCGCAGTGCTGATCCCGCTGCTGCTGGCCTACTTCGTGCACGCCTTCAGCACCGCGCTGAAAACGTTCGCCGACCAGCGTCGCGAACAGAAACTCGCCGAGCAGCGCGAACAACAGGCACGCGACGTCGCCGAACGCGCGGGTCGACACTCCGCGGCCGCAGGGACCGTGCGGGAACGCCCGCTTCCGCAGAGCGCCTCACCTTCGGCGCCGACTCGCCCGGCCGAGCCCAAAGCGAAACCGAAGGCCGCGCAAGGCAAAGCGCCCGCGACAAAGGTGCTCACCGCGGAGAAAGCCTACGAAGAGTCGCAGCGTCGAGGCCACCCCGGACCGACCGCGATGAGGAAGCACCTCATCGACGACGGGTACGACAAGGTTCCGGCGATCTCGACGCTGCGGTCGTGGATCAACGAACGGAAAACCCCGGAAGAACGAGCCCAGGACAACGGCTCGCACTGAGCAACACCCCGCGCCTCCCACCGCTCGGCGTTCCCGCTGCATCGCAAACGCACAACGGTGCTGCGGGAGCGCCGGGTTGATCCCGAGTCCCCGCAGAGCAAGCATTGGAGGTGGACTGCACGTGGGCGGTCACACCCGCACTGTCGGCACGGCGCGCGCGGTCGTCGCCGAGCCCGGGAAGGTCCGCAAGGTCCGCGACCACCGCCCGGCCGGAGACGGCTCCGAAGACGCGCCGGAAGTGCGGCGCAAGCGCCGCAACGGATCCCGCGCATTCGCGCGGGAGCGGATCGCCCGCACCTCGGACCCGGTGAAACAGACCGCGCTGGCATTGGACTACGTGAAGTCCGCGGCGGCGAAATACCAACCCGATCCCGCCGCCGCGCAGGCGGCAGTGGCGGCGCTGCTGGCGATGGGCGACCGCATCTACGCCGACGGCGTGCCGCTGACGGCAGGCCAGAAGCGCTACCGCAAGACCGCAGCCCGGCGGCACCGGATTGCGAAGGACCGCAAAGCGCTGCTGCTGGCCCAGAGCGATCCCGCGCTGCGACAGCGCGGCAGAAAGCGCCGTAGAGCCTGAACTCCCCGTCCCGACGAACGCGCGCCCGGGCCGCCCGGCCCGGCGCAACCCGTTTCCGCTATCCCCTGGAAGGAGGTGGCGCATGTCCGCCCTGCCCGACCCCAACCCGACAACCCCGGCCGTGACCGGGACGGTCGCTCCGCCGCAGACCGAGCCCGCGGAGCAGGCCCGTCACCTGCGCGCAGTCCCCCCGGTCGAGACCGCTGCCGAAACCACCATGGAAATCCCGACAGTCACCGACGACATGCCACCGCTTACCGGCCCGGACACCGCTCCGGGCGACGGTACGGTCGAGGCCCCGGACGTCGACGCAGGCCCGGGGCTCCTGGCTCGGGCGAAGGCGACGTTCGCGCCGCAGTCGGGCCTCTACACCGACCGGCAGCCGTCGGTAAAGGAGATCCTGCACCACGGACTGCGCGGATCCCAGGCTCCGGAGGCGGGCCTGTCCCGCCGAATCGCTGCCGGCTACGGGATGTTCGCCGCCGCGAACAAGATCAGGGTCCGCACGGAGGAATGGATCGTCGATCACCCGACACGGCTCGGCGTGGCGATCGTGCTGATCGTGCTGGCCGCGCTGTTCCCGCCGACCCGGTTCCTGCTGCACGGGCTGCTGTGGCTGTTCCACATCGCTTGGGAAGCGACCGGCTGAGCCGCACTCGCCGCCACACCCCTCCCCTGCGCGGGCCGAGGGGTGCGGCGGCCCTGGGCGCCTCAGCCCGTCGTTTCCCTTGCCGCACAAAGAAAGGACCCATCCCATGCTGATATGGGTGACGGCTGGCGCCTTCTTCCTCGCGCGCCGCCTATGGCACACCAAAATCGTCAACAAGCACCAGAACATCGGCAAGTACGGCTGGTTCGTCCCGGTGCTCTTTCTGATCGTCGGGGCATGGACGCTGCTGATCGCGCCGTTGCCCTGGGGCCTCGGATCGCCGACAGAAGTGCTCGGCGGGATCCTCAAATGGGCCATCGGCATTCTGATCGGATTTTTCGGCGGCGGCTCCCACGTCGTGTCCGTGGTCGCGACCGTGGCGCTGATCGGCCTCGCCATCGGTGCCATCGCCGACCTGTGGGACCACATTCCCGACCGCACCGCGAACACCGCGATCTGGGCGCTGCCGGTCCTGGCGGCGATCTCGGTCACGCCGATCGCGTCAGCGCTGCTGGCCAAGATCCACCTCGTCCAGGGGTGGGCCACCCATCTGATCTCCAGCATCGGCTGATGCCGGTGACCGCCCTGCGTGTCGCAAGCGTCATGGTCACCCGCCCGGCGCCGCCCGGTCCCTTGATGCGGGGCACGGCGCCGGGCGTGGCTGCCGGGTTCGAGTCCCGGCCGACACACGCCCACAGTCCCTTACGCCCCTGACGCAGAAAGGAGCCCGGCATGGAAGTTCTCCTGATCGCCATCCTCGGCGCGATCCTTCTGGTGAAGGCCGCCGGCGGCGCCGCCGTCGACTACGCCGCCGCCAAGACCGGTCATACGCCCCCCAGCCACGAACGCTGGCAGGCCCACCAGCGCAACCGCGCCTCCCGCGGCGAAGAACCCGACGACACGAACGGCTATTTCCGTCGCCGGCTGCGCATGTACGGCGCAGCGGCGGCCGTCAAAGCCGACCAGAAGCACGCCGCCCGCATGGAACACCTGCGGGAAAAGGAACCGGCGAACATCGAGAAACACAAGCGGCGCATCGCAGCAAAGGAAGCCGCGATCTCCAAGCTGTGCGCGTGGGGAGGCACCACAGTCGGCGCAATCCGCGGCATCCCCGCAGCGGTCCGCGAACGCCAGGCGCACGCGGAAAACCAGCGGCGCGACGCAGAGGCCGACGCTCTCGTCGCAGCCGGACGCGAGACGGCAGCCGGGCTGCCCGCCCGCAGCGGCGGAACGGGCAGCGGCGTGACGAACCTGGTCACCGTGCGTCCCGGTTCCGAGGACGTCGCTCCCCGGCCCCGGCCGGAGAGCGAGATGACCGACGAGCAGCGAAGCCTGGTCGAGCACCTCCATCAGCAGCTGTCCGCCGGGACCAGGCCGGACGTGAGCGATGCGGCCTGGAGGGCGTTGCCCGTGGAAGCGCGGGCCGGCCTGTTGGCGGCGGCCAGCCGCAACGGGATCAGCGTCGATCCCGGCTTCGACCCCGAGGCCCACCGGCGTGCGGGACTGGATGGCGAACCGGCCGCGGATCCGGCGCGCGGAGCCGCGACCGACAACGCGGATCCCGACAGCAGCGCGCCGAAGCCCTGGACCGGACTCGACGATCTGCCCAGCGACTACCAAGAGCTGCGCCAGTACGCCGAAGCACACCCCGCAGTCGGCCGCGAGGCCACTCGTCAGTGCCAGAGGCCGGACGGCCGTGACTTGCGCGACTGGTGCGACGCGGTCCGCGACGCCCAAGCCCGCGACCGCGAGGCCAAACCCCTGTCCTCCGCCGAACTGTTCAAGCCCTACCTGGAGATGCAGGAGCAGCTGAAGTGGGGACATCCGGGGGGCGCGGACCCGTTCAAACTGGACGAGCCCAAGCCGAACGCCGCCACCGCGCTCAAACGGGCAATGCACGGGGACACCGGGCGCGACCTCACGGACAAACAGCGCGAGCAGGTGTGCGACTTCCTGGACGCGACGCGGGAGAACCCCGGTAAAGGAAACATGAAGGTAGGGGACTGGGCGCAGCTCCCGGTCGAAGTGCGCGCCGCATTGCTCAAATTCGGCCTTGAACACGGCCGCACCGCCGTATCGGATACCGGCGAAACGGCCTGGGACCTCGACCAAGAAGCCCGGCAGCACCTGCTCGACAACGGGTTCGAGCCCAACGAGCACGCCTTGAAAACAAGCCGCGAATTCGCACGCGCGGCAGCGGCGCGTCGCGAAGCCGCTCTCGCCCCGGCAAACGCAGCACACGAAAGGAAAACCGCAGTGTCCAACCCTGTCACCACTGAGATCACCAGCCTGGAAAGCGCCGCCTCGCACGCCGCCGAGGGCGTGCAATGGGCCGAAACCACCGCGAATGGGCTGGAAACCACCCAGAACTCGCTGGAAGACGACGCGGCATCGCTGGAGGCCCAGGCCATCGAACACGAGAACGCCGTCTCCAGCCTGGGAACCGCCGGCTACAAGGAGGGCACCGCCGTCATCAAGCACGAGAACACGCTGGCCGAGAAGTACCGCGTGGCCGCAAGCGCGATGAGGGACGCCGCCAAGCTGCTTGCCACGGTGAGGGAGCAGGTCCAGGACTGCCGCGGAACTGCGGACCAGCTGAACGGCATCTTCACCGGCGGGCAGCAGAACATCGCCGAAACGGTCCAGGCGAACCAGCAGGACGGCGTCGCCGACAAGACCGGGTTCTACGAAAACGCGTGAGCAGTTCCGAGCCGCACTCCGCCGCCCGAACCGGCGTTCGGGCGGCGGGTGGGCTGCTCGGCCCGGCACCGACCAGCCCCGATCGGAAAGGAACATTCCTGTGCTCGGCATCCGCGACCGCGTCGTCAAGACCACCAAGACCACCCACCCGGGCCCCGGCCCTGCCGTTCCGGCCGACCTCGACGCCGGAACCGCCGTCGCCGACACGCCGGTCGCTCCCGGCACCGAGGGCGGCGCGGCACCGGGGCCGGTGCCTTCTCGCGCCGACCGCGTCAACGCCCTCGCCGAAACGCTCCGCACCGCTGCCCGCGCGCGCCAGGCGAAACTCGCCCCGGAGGCCCGCACCCCGGACGCAGTGCTGTGGAAGCGGTGCCGCCGCGAAGCCAAGCAGAAGATCCGCATCGAGGACCGCCAAGCGTGGCGGCGCAAGAAGGCCCAGGAAGTCCGCGCCGACCTGCGCTCGCTGCACACCCGCAACTCCGCGCAGCTGACGCCGTGGCTGCTGGCCGCCCCCTACGCCGGAACCGGGGCCGCGGCCAACCTCCTCGCCCACCACGGCGCCCACGCCGCCAACCCGATGGGGATCGCCGCCGTCGCCGGAGGCGTTTCGGCGATCGTCTCCTACGCCGCGTGGCGCAAGAAGATCGGCGCGAAAGTGCCCGCCCGCTACCAGGAACGCGTGCGCAACTGGATGGGCATCGGCTGCGCGTGGACCGCCGCCATGCCGCTGCAGGGCACCGGGTCCGGCCAGGCCGGCATGTGGCTGCTCGCGGTCGGCGGCACCGCGCTGGCCGCGATGCCGTGGTGGCGCGAACACCGCCACCCCTACCCGCTGCTCGACGAGGACGACTGCGACCTCGCCCACGACAGCGACGACGGCGCAGACCGCGACAGCCCGTCCGAGCGGCTCGAACTCGCCCGGCAGATCGAAGCCGACTGGGACGACTACGTCGCACCGTTCACGCTGACCGGTTCGGTCCTGCGCTACCGGGACACCGTCAACCACGGCCTGGTGTTCGACCTGCACCTGGTCCGAGGCAAACAGAAGATCGACAACGTGCGCCGGGCCAAGGCCGACATCGTCGCGGCGCTGGACCTGGACGCGGCGCAGTTCGGCATCGCCAAGGGCCGCAACGAGTACACCCTGGACATCACCGTGATCACCGAGGAGATCGAGAACCCCTACACCGGTCCGCGGATCATCCGCGAAGGCGGCGACGTCTTCATCGAAATCGGCCCGTACGAAGACGGCATCGGTGCCGAACGATTCCACGTCCTGGCCGACCAGCTCAGCCCCGCCCAGCTCGCGGCGGGGGAGAAGCCCCGCGGGTCGATGAACGGCGGCATGATCGTCGGTTCCAAGGGCTCGGGCAAATCCCGGCTGATGGAGGAGATCTCCGACGGACTGGACGAGCTGGGCGTCAAGATCTGGTACTGCGACCCGCAGGAAGGCCAGTCCTCCCCGGCCTTGATGGCCGAAGCGGACTGGCCGATCTCCGGGTTGAACGGCGTCGACCGCGAGACCGGCGGCCTTCGGGTGTACGGCAACCTCATCGACCTGTGGCTGGCGGTCAGGAGCGCGGTCCAGCTTCGCTCGACCGAGGGAGCCGTCGCGGGCGAACCGGGTTTCCAGCACACCCGCGAGCGGCCCGCGATCATGGTCGTGATCGACGAGTGCCACCGGGCGTTCCAGGCGATCAACCCGCTCACCGGAAACACGTTCGGGGAGGACTTCGCCGATCTGGACCGCATGATGCGCAAGAACGGCATCGCCATTCTCGGCGGGAGCCAGTCCATCACGGCGGACACGTTCGGCCGAGGCAACAAAGCCACGGTGCTGCGCGACGGCATGTGCTCGGTGAACGTGTACATCCTGGCCTACACGGCCAAGAACGTCGGCCTGGTCCCCGGTTACGCGGGCCAGCCGGTTGACACGCTGCCGCTCAACCGCGGCTACGGATACAACCCGAAGGGCGCGCGGCCGCACACGCGGTTCCAGGCCCGCTACACCTCCGACTTCGGCAGCTTCATGGCCCAGCGGCCGAAGCACCCGCTGGACGAACGGCTGCAGAAGCGCCTCGGGCCGACCTACACCAAGCGGTTCGAGAAGGCGGAAGACGATCGGGCCGTCAAAAAGGCCCTGCTGGACGCGATCGACGCCGCCGACGGCGACGCGTCCTTCCTTCCCCGGTTCGACCGGGCGGCGCAGCCGGCCGGAGCCCCGACGGCCGGAACCGGCGCGGGGGGCTCCGGTGGCAGCCCCCACGGCGGCCACGCGCCCGATCCGTCCCGGATGTCTCCGGCCATGCGACGCAAAATGGCCAAGGAGGCCGCTGCACGAGCGGCATCCGAGGCTGAGGAAGCAGTGCCCGAGGCCGACGAAGGCGAATCCGAGACGGGTGTCGGATCGGAAGCAACGGAAACGGAAACGGAAACCAGCCCGGAGGGGCTGACCGTCGAGGAGCAGCGAGCCTACGACTCGCTCGCCGACGAGCCGAAGAACCTGACCGACCTGGGCAAAGCGCTCGGCGTGAGCCGCCAGGCCGCGACGAAGAAGGTGGCCCGGCTGGTGGCGAAAAACCAGGCGACTCAGCTGCCCGACGGGCGCTACACAGTGGAATAAGGAGGAATCACCGTGCCGTCCCGTATCCTCGGTGATCAGTTCGGCAACGAGGGAGGATCGAGCATGGTCGGCATGGCGGGCCGTCGAACCCCCGAGCAGGTCGCGAAGGACGCCTGGTCCTGGCACCAGAAGGCGGAACGGATCTACGACAAGCTCTACAAGCAAGGCAAGGACGCACTGGTCGCCGACCAGTTGGCGGCCCTGACCGCGCTGGCCGAGACAGCCCGCACCGCCCTCTACGCCGAACAGGTCATGCAGTCGCGGAAGCGGGACGAGGACCAGAAGGTCTGATTGATCCCGGCGGCGCCAGACCGCTGCTGAACTGAACACCTGCCGCGATGGGCGGGCGCTGCGACGGTGCCCGTCCATCGCCGTCCGCGTGCTCGCAGCCCCTGCGGGAACAACGACGTCCAGGGGCTCCCGACCGCGCAGCAATGCCCGGAGATGCCGAATCACGGCCGAGCCGATTCCGCGGATCCGCACGACAACCACGCCTTCCGCACCCCGTCCGGCGCGTCGCCGCGCAGTGCACGAGGGGCCGACCTCCGACGAGAGCGGTGAACAACGATGACCACCCGGAAACACCCGCCCGCGCGGAAGCAGCCCGCGCGGAAGCAGCCCGCCGGCCGTCCCGCCCCGGCGCCACAGAGCCCCAGCGTGCCCGCTGTGTCGGCGTGGGAACGCGTGGCCTGCGGCCTCGGGATATTCGTCCGCTCGCTCGGCACACCACGGCTGCACGACAGCCCGCCCGAGCGCGACTGCATCGCCCTCGGCCTGCTCGCGGCCGGCGCGGTAGTCGCGGCCACGGGCTGGTCCGGCGATGCTGCGGCCGGGATCACCGCCGTGCTCGGCATCCCCGGCCTGGCCCTGCCCGTCGTTCTCGTCGCTGCGGCGCTGACGCTCATGCGGCGCGCGAAACGCGTCGAGCGCCGACCGCGGCTCGTTGTCGGCACGGTGGCGCTCGCCGCCGCGATCCCTGGTCTGTTCGCGGTGTTCGCAGACCTGGGGGGCTCGGTCGGAACCGCGATCGGCGGCGGTCTCTCCGACGTCGTCAGCGTATTTCTCGCCGTCCCGCTCCTGCTCGGCGCGGCAGCGCTGGGCGTGCTGCTGCTGACGGAGGCGTCCCTGACCGACGCCCGGAGCCGGCTGCGCCCGCAGCCCGGCGGCACAGCCGGAGGAACCAACGGAGGGACCGACGGCCCTGGCGTGAACCGCGCTCCCGCAACGCCGGCATCGGCCCCGGCCGACGCGTCCGAGACCGCCGTGCCGGAACAGCCCAGGCCCGTCGCAGCGGGCAAGGAAGGAGAGAAGCCGTCGGCAGAGGACGGCCCGCCCCGCCGGGAACCGGCCGCGGGCATCGCCGACCCCCACGCCGGCGGTACTCGCATCGCCGATGACACTGGCGTCGACCCGCAGTCCGAGGCCATCAACGAGGTCCTCGGCCAATTCGAGGTCGACGCCCACGTCACCGGCCTCACCCGCGGCCCGACCGTCACCCGGCACGAGATCACGCTCGGTCCCGGCGTGAAGGTCGAGAAGGTCACCGCGCTGACCAAGAACATCGCCTACGCGCTGGCGACCGAGAACCTGCGGCTGCTCGCACCGATCCCGGGCAAGTCCGCGATCGGCATCGAGGTCCCCAGCGCCGTACGCCGCCCCGTGCGGCTCGGCGACGTGCTGCGCGCGCCGTCCGCAGTCAAGGACAACCACCCGATGCTGTTCGGGCTCGGCCAGGACGTCGAGGGCGAGTTCGTCACCGCGAACCTCACGAAGATGCCGCACCTGCTGGTGGCCGGGGCAACCGGCTCAGGCAAGTCCAGCTTCGTCAACGCGCTGCTGGTGTCCATCCTTTTCCGGACCAGGCCGGAGCAGGTGCGGATGATCCTGATCGACCCGAAGATGGTCGAGCTGACGCCGTACGAGGGCATCCCGCACCTGATCACGCCCATCATCACGCAGCCGAAGAAGGCCGCCGCCGCGCTGGCCTGGCTCGTCGAGGAGATGGAGCAGCGCTACCAGGACATGCAGGCCAACCGGGTCCGCCACATCGACGACTTCAACGCCAAGGTCCGCTCCGGCGACATCACCGCGCCGCCGGGCAGCGAACGCGAGTACCAGCCGTACCCGTACATCATGGCGATCGTCGACGAGCTCGCCGACCTGATGATGACCGCCCCGCGCGACGTCGAGGACGCGATCGTCCGGATCACCCAGAAGGCCCGTGCCGCGGGCATCCACCTGGTGCTCGCGACCCAGCGGCCGTCGGTCGACGTCGTCACCGGCCTGATCAAGACGAACGTGCCCTCGCGGCTCGCGTTCGCCACCTCCTCGCTCACCGACTCGCGGGTCATCCTCGACCAGCCGGGCGCGGAGAAGCTGATCGGCATGGGCGACGCGCTCTACCTGCCCTCGGGCATGACCAAGCCCGTCCGCGTGCAGGGCGCGTTCGTCGACGACCAGGAAGTCGACGCCGCCGTCGCGCACGCCAAGGAGCAGGGGACGCCGAACTACGTCGACGGCGTCACCGCCGTCCGGCCCGATCCCGGGCCGGACATCGAGCCGGAATCCGGCGAGGACCGTGCTCTGCTGCTGCAGGCCGCCGAGCTGATCGTCACGTCGCAGTTCGGGTCCACCTCGATGCTGCAGCGCAAACTCCGCATCGGCTTCGGCAAAGCCGCACGGCTGATGGACTTGCTGGAAAGCCGTGGCATCGTCGGCCCGGCCGAAGGATCTAAGGCCCGCGACGTGCTCATCAAGCCGGAGGAACTGGAATCGGTGCTGTTCATGATCCGCAGCGGCTCCGACGAAGCTTCTCTGCACTGACCCGGTAACACAGGACCGCGGGCAGGAACATCCCGCAGCCACGCCCAGCCCGGCCAGGCGAATGCCTGGCCGGGCTGGGCACCGCGACAGCGAGCCCAGCACGCAGATTGGAGAACCCGCATGCCCGCTACACCCGACACCGCACGCCGACGCGAGCACGAGGGCGACCTCCTCGCTTCCGAGCCGCAGGAGGAACAGTCGGTGGACGAGGTGCTCGCCGCCGTCGCCCGGGAGTGGCCCTCATTCGGCCAACCCGAGGAATGGCGGAAGCGCAGCCTGTGCAGCCAGACCGACCCGGACTCCTTCTTCCCCGACAAAGGCGGATCGACGCGCCCCGCCAAACGGATCTGCCTGGGCTGCCAGGTCAAGGACGATTGCCTCGAGTACGCGCTGGTCCACGATGAACGCTTCGGGATCTGGGGCGGACTGTCCGAACGGGAACGTCGAAAACTGAAGAAGCGCCTCGCCGAACAATCCGACGGAGACTCCGAGGTTCCGTAGCCGGATCTCGCCGCGCCGGTCCGGGGCAATTCCCGGGCTCCTGGCGACCAGGAGGTTCAATGGTCGTGAGCGTCGCAGCGCAGTCCTCCTCGCTCCGGCTGTGCGGCCCGGCTCTTAGGCACCCCTCACACGGCTGCGGAAGCAGCGCAGCACAGGGAACACTCGTCCGGTCTCGTGCAGAGCGTCTCGGCTCCTGGTCGGGTCACGTCGTAAACGACGAGCGCGTCGGCACCGCGGCTTCGATCGTCACCACAGGCATCCTGCCCGGCGGTCGAAGCTGTCGGGCGCCGAGCGATCGCTGCGACGACCGCACCCATTCGGCAACCCGGCCCGCGTCCGCCACCGCCCACACCCGACCGAGAGGAACCCCGATGCTTACTGCCTTCGCCCAGCTCGACCAGACCAGCCGGATGGTCGTCATCGCTTTCGTTGCCGGCGTCGCGTTCGTTGTCCGTCGCGTCTACCTGGCGTGGCGCTGGCCCTACATCACCTGCAGCGGTTGCACGGAAGACAAACGCTCGTCGCCGGACGGCAAGCGCCACGGAGACTGCCGAAAGTGCGGCAACACCGGGCAAAAGCTCTGCTTCACGGCCCAGTTGCTCGGGTTCGGCAACTCGCCCAACCAGCCTGGCGGCAAGTAGCCCGTCCCGTCGCCAACTGTCTGCCACCACGGGTCCCGAGGAGGTTGAAACCGTGCGTGCCAAAGGAACCTGCCTCCGGTGCGGGCACTATCGCGAGCTGAAAGCCCGCGGCCTGGACAACTCCTGCTACACCAAGGCCCACAACGCCGGAGAACTCGAGAACTATCCGAAGCGCGAGCGTCGGCACGTGGATCTCGAGGAAGCCGACCAGCTCGCGCGGGCCGGACGCAACGACACCGAAATCGCGCTGCACCAAGGCTTCAGCTCCAGTGCCGTGCGCGTCGCCCGCCATCGTCGCCGCCGCCAAACCTGACCAACGGCCATAATCGAACAAGGGAATCCCGTGCACGCCAACGACACCTCCACGCAGGCCGCTGCCGACCGCGCCGCCGAGACCGGTGAACAACAGGGACCCGCAGCGCCACCCGTCGCACCGGCCTGGACTGCAGCTGTTCGCCAGAACGCCAGGATCGGCGTCAAGGCGGTGCACCGGTTCCGCATCACGGACTCGGAGGGAATGTTCGTCCTGTTCATCACCGCCGTGTCGACCGCCGGTCTTCTCTTAGCGCTCTGGCTCGGCATCCCGCAGTACGGGCAGGCCGTGCGCCTGTTCACCGACCCGATCGCCGCCTGGCTCGACGCCCACCTCGCAGGACTGCCGGTCACAACCCCCGAAGCCGCATGGGGCTGGGGCATCCTCGGATGCGTCCTGTTCGTCGCCGCGACCGCCCGCCACACGGCCGCCCGCGTGTTCTGGGCCGGCTACGGCACCGCGACCGCCGCCGTGGCCTGGGACGGCGCCGCCGACGCCCACCGCCCGGTCGCCGTAGCCGCGGCCGCGACCGTGTGGATCCTGCTGTCCATTCCCGCGCTGCGCCCGCACCCCCGCCCCGGGCTCATGGCCCGGCTCGAGTCGGCTCTGCTCGGCCTCGAAGAGGCAGTGCACGACATCAAGCGCGAGGACTGCGACACCGCTCTCCCCGCCGCGCGCCAGACCGGCCCCCGTTGACCCGAACAGCGTTGCGGCGCACCGGCCCCGGCGTCATGCCGTTCGCGCCCCGCCCGCCATGACCGTCCGCCAGCCCGACACCGGATCGGAGAAAAGCCATGCATGTCAACGACATCGCCGCCCATGCCCCGCGCACCGACCGCGGATTCGAAGACCCCTCGTTCGCCGCGACGGTGCTCGACCCCGAACCACGGCCGCCCGAGGCATGGGACGTCCGCACGCCCCGGGACTTGGTGCCGCTGCACCGGCAGCTGCTGACCCAGGCCGCGGCACTGGCCGGCAGGGGAGGCGCGGCCGCCGGCCGCCTGAAGCACTGGACCGAGGCGGCCCGCACAGTCTCGACGCTGCAGCTCACCTGGGCCGTGCGGGTCCACAACACCGCCGCGGGCACGTCGATGCGCGACGCGGCCGGCGAAGCGGTCCAGGCGGCGCTCGCCGCGTTGCGCCCCGGCGAGCCCGACCCCGGCGGCCACCTCGCCCTGGCCGGCGAGTGGGTCGAGCAGGTGCGGATGTCGTCGTCGGCGAAGCGGCGGCGCGGTTTCCGCTGGACGCTGGTCCGCCGATGAGCACCCCGGCCGCGGATTGGATCGTCGACGCGTTCGGTCGGCGCGTCGCCGTCATCGCAGGACGCGAATACCGCGTCAGGCCAGGCGAGTACCGGTGGGTCCTGGAAGGACATCTCGAGGATCCGCACGAAGGAGAGGCCGTGCCCTCGGCAGGGAAGGGCAAACAGCTGGCCGAACACCTCGCAGCCCATCCCGAGCACTTCCCCCAAGGCCACTAGGCATTCCGAGCAGGAGGACCATCCATGTGCACTGCACAGCCCGCGCGGCACGGCACGCCGACGCGGCAGGACCGGCCGCGCGACGCCGGCGACGAAACCTGCGACTGTGCCGCATCCCCACTCGTCACCGTCGACGAGGAGGGGATCATCGATCTCGACGGCTACGCGGCGGCTCTCATCGCCGACGGACGCCCGACGGCGCCCACGCCCGGGCACGCCGACGACTGCCCGTGCTGCGACGTACCCGACGCGGTGCCGTGCGCCGCCGACCGCGTCGTCGGCGACCATGCTTACCGCGACGGCCGGCCGATCAAGCACTTCGGGCAGCAGCCGGGTGTACCCGGTGGGAACCAGGCGCGCCACCGGCGGCGGACGGATGCAGAACATGGCGCGCTGGGGTAAAGCCGGGATCCGGCTCACCTCGGACCAGGCCGCACGCCGCGACGCCGCGATCCGGGCGCGCCGCGCGGCCTCGACTGCCCGCGACGCCGCGGACCTCGAGGCCGCACACCAGGCCTGGCGCGAAGGCCGCGTCATCCCCGCCAGCATCACCACCGCGCTCGACGCGCGCGGCCTCTGCGGCCCCGCGGTCGACGAAGCCTGCGGAGCCCGCGAACCCGACGTCGACCGGTGGGAAGCCGGCGACCTCTACCCGACCTGGGAACAACTGCCGCTCCTCGCCGAACTGCGCGGAGTCGCACCGCGGTTCTTCACCCGAAGCCACGGCACCCTCGACCCGCGCGCCAGCAGCCTGCGCTTCCACCTCGCCGCCGGCGACGACCCGCTGCCCGCGCCGGTGCTGTTCTACCGCAGCGAGATCGTCGCGGCGGTTGTCGGCCCCGGACCGGGCCGGTAGACGCTGCGCCTTCGCGACACCGCAACGTCCAAGCGCAGCAGCCCGCCACCCCGCCGCGGGCGCGACGGTCGTGTCTGCGCCTGCCCACGTTTCTTTCGACAACGACGAAGACCGCTGCATCGTCAGCATCTGGCGCCTTCACCACGACCACGCCGAACCCGCTGCGGCGTTCGGCGGCCTTGAACGGCGCAACGAACACGCTCGCGAGTTCCTTCGGGAGCACGCGCACGGCCCGGCATAGCCGGACTGGCGAACTCCGCCCCCGCCCCGGCGACCCGGGCCCCGCGCGACCACCACCGCGCCGCCGTCCCCTCCCACGACCACATCGGAGCCACCAATGCCCAACCCGGACGACACTCCCACCTCCGAGGAAATCGGGGAAATCATCGACAGGCTGCTCCTCGAGCAGGAAGCCCAGAAGAACGGGACGCAACCCCAAGAGGACGGCGGCAGCTGAAAATACCGAACCCCGCAAGGGTTCTCGGCGGCACCTCCAGCCGCGACGCAACCCCGCCGCCGGACCGCAACAGCCGGCACGAGGCCGGCGAGAGGAGCCCCGACCATGAGCGAACAGCAGCAGGCAATCCGGAACAGCGACGGCCTCGGAGCCCAGGACCCGCGCGAGGACCCGATCGGCACCGTCCGATCCGGGGCCGACGAGCGCTACGCAGTGAAGGTCGACGCCGGCCACCACAGCTGGTACAACCCCGACGGCCGCCGGTACCACCACAACGAGGTAGCCGGACTGCGCGTGGTCCGACTCGACAAGAACGCCCGCGAACAACCGGACACAACCCTCCGCGCGGCTATCGCAGACGAGCACCAGGCGATGGAGCTCTCCTACGCCCTGCGGCAGCTGACGACCGCGACCGCCCGTGCTGACGCCGCGCAGATGACGCTCGCCGAGACCCGTTCCCGGGTCAGCGCCGAACTCGACGAATGGCAGGAACGGGGAGCCGACCCGGCAATGATCGACAGCATCCGGCTCCTTCTCGCCGAGCGCGTCGCCACCGACCCCCAGGAGACCCGGCGGTGACCCGACATTCCACAGGAGACCGACTGGCCCGAGACCTCAACGAGTCCCACGAAATCTACAACCACAGGACCGGCGAGTGGCTGCCGATCGCGTCCGCCCGGCACGTCACAACGCCTGCCAGTTTCGTGCGGATCGTGTTCCTCGACGAAACCTACAAGGCGTTCCAGCCGAAGCAACGGATCCGCAGCCGCATCCGCGAGGAGCACCCCGCACCCGGCTGACGACACGTGGCGCCGCACAGCGGAGAACGACGGAACTGCGCTCACGCCCGGACGACACCAAGCCAGCGCACTGCTTTCCGCAACCCTGCGCCGCCGCAGGCGTTTGCTCGTCGAGAACTGTCCCGGCGAGCCCGGCCGCGCGCATCGCCGAACACCGCATCGTCACACCAGTCCCACGCGAATCGACTCGCCCCCGACACTCACGGAGAGGATCTCCATGCCCAGTGCAGAGAAGACCGACGACCAGGACAACTCCGGCCAGCAGACCACCGGCCAGGCCATCAACGACGCGGGAACCAAGCTCGTGAACACCGCACTGCAGGCCTCGCTCGCCATCCTGCAGCAGGGCCTCGACCAGGCTAAGCGGGAAGAGCAGTCGCGCCGGACGCCCTGAGTTCTCGATCGGATCCCGCCCGGGCCGACGGCAGCGCCGCAGCCGTTGGCCACAGCACGCGACCGAGGGCCGCGCCGATACCCGCCGGCGCGGCCCTTCCCGCCTCTCCCTCATCCCAGCGGACACAGAGCCGCCGCAGGCCAAGGCAATGCCGTCGCCAGCACACGGCAGGGGAGCAGCTGCAGCCGTTGACCGACCTGCCCCGCGCGTCGCTCCGCGCTCGTGCTGCTGGCCCGGCTCGACGTCGGAGCGGTACGCCGCCCTCGAGGAGCCCAGCATGCCCGACCAGACCGGAAACCCCGGCCCGCGGCCGAAGCCCGGCCAACGCGCCGCCGACGCTCCTTACGCGCCGCACAGCGCCGACCCGCGCGGCCGCTGGACGGTCAGCCGTCTCGGCGACGGCCTGATCGAGGACGGCGGATTCGTCCTCAACACCGACCCCGACCCGCCGCCCTGGCGAACGCCCCCGCCGCCGCTGCGGCGCGCTGCCCGGAAAGGACGATGACCATGCTGTGCACCAAGCCCCGCGACGGAAACGCCGCGGAAGAAGCGCCCCGGCTCACGCTGTACTACCTCGCCGTCGGCACGGACCTGGTTCCGATGCACGGGGAAACCACCGGCATCGCGGGCCTGCTGTTCGGGCCCGCCGTGGGCGGAAGCCGGAACGCGTTCACCCGGCACTGGATGCTGATCCACCGGCCCGACGGGACCAGGATCGGCACCCGAGTGACGCAGGACCTGCCGTACGCCTACGCCCGCGAGGCCGTGCTGTGGCTGGCCGGACGGGATCTCGACTGGAACCGCCCGGCCGAGCAGGTGCGGCGCGATCCGCGGGCCAAGGACCTGCAGACCGAACTGCACGGCGCGTTCATGGCCGCGCAGGGACTGACCCTGGCTGAGCCGCTGTTCTACGCACGGACCTCGTGGCTGCCGGCTCCGCCGCCGTGGCGGATCTGGCAGAGCGACCGTCCTGCGGGCGACGCGTTCGCGACTTTCGAGGCCGCCGCCGCGGAAGCGGACCTCCACGAGCCGGACCCGGACCTCACCGTGCGCCGCGACGACGCCAGCCCGGGCTGGACACTGCGTTGCGCCGCCCCGCTGTGCGGGGACGGTTCTCCGGCCTGGCTCACCGTCGACGACGACACGCCCCTGCACGGCGCCCGCGACGCCTTGACCGCCGACGCCTGCGTTCTCGACTGGGCCCGCGCGAGCCGACAGCACTGGCTCTGCCCCGACTGCGTCCGCGACCACCAGCGCTGACCCCTGCCAACCCGGTGGCAGGCACGCCGACGACGAGCACCGGAACGCGCATCTCCCGCGCGGCCGGACAGCAAATTCCCCGACACCCCAGGAAATCCGCCCCCGCACCGCCCCGCAGCTATCTCGTCGCGGGGCACAACGAAGGAGAGAATCCTTGGCACAACTCACGACGCCCCCGCCCGACGTGGTGCAGAGGCTCGCTTCCGAACGAACGCTGTCCGCCGTGAAGGAGGCCGGGCGCGGCGTCGCGCACATCGTGTGCGGCCTGCCGCTGCACGACATCAGCATCCGCTACCGCCGCTCCTGGGTCGGCGGCGGCTGGCACGTGGAAAGCCGCACCCGCGACGTCCGGCACGGATCGCTGGACCTGTTCGGACTCGAAGCCGTCCAGGGCCTGGCGGTCGCGGCGGGCGCCGGGGCGGAAGCCCAAGCCCGCTGGCTCGTCGAGCGCGAGGGCATTACCGTCGCTGTCGCGCGCGAGAAGGCGTTCCGGTCCGACGCCACCGTCCGCGAGGCAGCCCGCTACCTCCCGCACTGCGACTGGACCCTCGACGAACTCATCGGTCGCGTCCAGGCACTGGTGGCTCAACGGTGGGCACCGATCACCGCGGTGACCGAGCAACTGCTCTGCTGCGGGCGCCTCACCGGAGACGACGTCCGCGACCTGGTCGCGTAGACCGGCCACACCGGCCGGCGCGCGCGGCCCGAACCCCGCTGCCCCGGACAGGAGCACCTCCGATGCGCACAGCGCCCGATCATCACGACCCCGCGCCCGGCGCGGCAGATCCCGACCCGGACCCGTTGTGCCAGCACGAGTTCGACGACAGCGGGCTCTGCGCGTTCGACGTACAGCCCGGCACCGGCCGCTGCCCCGGCCACCAGGACGACGGCCAGCCCGACCGGCGTGGCCTGACCACGCCCGCGGCGCCGCGAACCGGCCCCGCCGCAAAGGAGGAAACCCTTGTACCGCATGCACAACGGAACCGAACCTGCCGCGCGCCGCGACACCGGGACGCTCGGACGCCCGCAGCGGGCAAGAACGCCTCCGATCCGGAGAGCGCACGATGACCACCGTAAGCCATGAGCTGGGTCTGCGCCGATTTCGAGACAGGCAACGACAGCGTGGTCTGCGAGACCGGCGACTGCCAAGGCGCACTGTACGAACCGCGCTCCGACGATGACCCGAAGCCCGACCACTACTGCAGAAACACCGGCCGTCGCCACAGCGGAAACCAGGTCTCCCGAACCCGGCCGCCCGAAGCCCGCAGCAGGACTTCCCCACACCTGCGCACAACACGGACGCCGCTCCCCGCGGCATCCCCGAAACGGAAGGACATCCGTATTTTGCCCAGCAGCAACGGCAACACCGTCAGCAAGGAAGCCGGTGCCGGACACGTCGTCGCGTTCGCCGACGACCACGACCGGATCCGGCACGTCATGCTGGTGACCCGCCTTCAACGCCCGTACGACGGCCGTCCCGCACTCCCCGGGGGCCGCCGCCGCCCCGGCGAAACCACCTCCGCGGCCGCGGCTCGCGCGTTCCGCGAGGAGACCGGGATCGGAATCCCGGTCCAAGTGCTGCAGCACCTGGGAACCTGGGACATCCCGGGTTGCGACGACAGCACCGACGTCTACACGGTACTGCTGCCGGACATGCCTGACCCGCAGCCCGGCGGCACCGCCTCGTACGCGCGATGGGCGCTGTTGTCCGGCGTCCGCACCACGCTGCTGGCCCAGAACCACAACGACATCGTCGACGCAGCTTCCGCACCCTGACCCGCGCCAGAGCAGCAACGCACAATGCCGAACGCGGATCGTCACGAGAGCGGCAACGACCAGGCGCAGCGATCCGCGCCGGCGAACTGACCGCGCCCGGTCGCTCGCATCGGGATCCCGCTCGCACGGGCTCGAAGCGCCGCGGCCCGCCGGACTTCGATTCGCCCGCTCACTCCACAGCCATCAACGACAATTTCGGACGCCGAAAGGAACAACGTCATCAGCATGAACGACACCGATTTCGACAAAGCCTTCATCGCGATCGTCGGCAAGCTCGAGAGGGGGCCGCGCGACCTGCTCTCGATGGTCGACATCCGGCGCGAGCTGGCCGCCCTGGGCCTGGAACGCGAGGAGCAGGACGAACACATCAAACGGCTCTCCAAGGAGGGCCTGCTCGTGGTGAACCCGGAGACTCGTTTCGATCACCGGACGGACGTCGCGGACGAGGCCGCGATCACGGTGGGGGGGAGTGAAGAACCACATCCTGATCTGGCAGCACCGCAGTTGACCGGAACCCTGCGCGGCGGCACCGGGCGTGCCCCGGTGCCGCCGCCTTCGCCGCAGCACAACGAACCCGCCAACGGGGGAGCGGTTCGCCGCCCTCGGCCCCAGGACCATCGAGACCCCCCCGTCCGCACCGGCCGACCCGGTGCAGACGCGGCTCGCTCACGGAAACCGGAGGACAAGATGGAGACCACTGCGGACGGCATCACGCAGGCGCGCATAGACCAGCTCCATGCCGAAGCCGAAGCCGAGTACGTCGCGTGGGGAGTCGAGACCCTCGCTGCGGCGGCGCGGGACTCGCTGCACCTGGACTACGACCAGCTGTGCGACGCGCTCAACGCAGCCGGGATCAACTGGCGACCCACCGGACGCCAGATCGCCCGTCGGCTGGCTGCCTCGACAGTCCCGGAACACGTCGACCTCCTCGGCCGAGAGGTCCGCATTCAGCGCGAGACCGACGGCACCGGATACAGCGTCGTCAGCATCGACGTGCGCTTCTGAACCCGGCGCGACGCCCCTCCGGCGTCCGCGCGCCTGACTGACGCGCTGCACGCCGGGACCACGGCCCGCAGCAACTGATTTGCCACAACCCCTCGGCGGCACCCGCAGCCCCGCTCACGGCACCGGCCCGCCGATGTCGCCGGGACCGCCGAAGCCGCCGCCCCGAAGCAGCCGCAGCGGGATGCCGCCGACGGCCATCCCATCGACCCGGCGGACGCAAGGTCGACCGAATACCCAAGGAGATTCATGCCCACGCTGGCCGACCTCGACCGAGAACTGCACACGGCATTGCACAACGACGACGCCGAGGCGGTGAAACGGCTCGCAGAACCATTACGCGAACACGGACTTGCCGCGCTGGCGCATGACCTCGAAACCCGCACGCCCGAGCAGCTCCGCGAACGGGTGGCGGTGCTCACGAGCCTTCACGACCGGGCCTAGCCACTCCGACGGTGCGCCGAGCCGCCCGACGCACCGTCGGACGGCTCGCCTCTCCCATGTCGCCGGCCGCACGCACGAAGCCCGACCGGAAAGCCGGGCCGGATCGCTGACCAGGTCCGGCGACAACGAACCACCAGAAAGAACCAACCCCTACTACCGATTAGGATGACCACATTGCCGACGCAGACCTGGTGTGCCAGGAAGACCGTTGCGTGGATACTCGCCGGCGTGGCGGCCGTCGCACTGCTCGCCGGATGCAACCTGCCGAGTGGGGCCGGCGGAGGATCTCCGGCAGGCGAGGGAAAACAGGCCGGCCAAACGATCGGCACCGCGCCGAACGTACCGCTGGCCGAGGCCCGCAAACAGCTCGCCGAGCTGCCGGTCGCGCCCCGCGGCACGCTCGACGGCTACGATCGGGACAAGAAGTTTCCACATTGGAAGACCGTGAGCGGCACCTGCAACGTCCGCGAGGAAGTGCTCAAACGCGACGGCACGAACGTCCGCGTGAACGCGGAATGCGCCCCTGTGTCCGGGAACTGGCACAGCGTTTACGACGGGGAGACCTGGCCGAAAGCATCCAATGTGGACATCGACCATGTCGTGCCGCTCGCGCACGCATGGATCAGCGGCGCGAAGGCGTGGCCGCAGGCCAAACGGGAGCAGTTCGCGAACGATCTCGTCCGTCCGCAGCTGATCGCGGTCACCGGCTCGGTGAATCGGCAGAAGAGCGACAAGGCTCCGGACGAGTGGAAGCCGCCGCTCGTGTCGTTCTGGTGCACGTATGCGACGGACTGGACTGTAGTCAAGCGAGAATACGGATTGACGGTAACGGTCCCGGAACGCACCGCCTTGTCGAGCATGCTCGACCGCTGTTGAGGTGATCGTGTCCATCGGCTCGCTCCGGTTCGTGGGCGGCCAGGCGACTGCGCAGTTCGAGTTCCTCGCCGAGTTTCCGCGACAGTGCCCGGACCGCCGAGGACGCGGCGGTCGCTTCGTCCGGACCCGGCGGCGGCGCGGCCCGGCGGTCGTGCATGCTGCGGGGCTGTTCCAGAAAGGCAGATCAGACCCAGAAAAGTAGCTGCCAGCACACAAATGTCCCTGCGTCACTGCCTGGACCGACGTTAGAGTCCGCTCCCGTATGGCGGCCGACCCGCCGAACACGTCGCCGTCGCCTCGATTTCACGCCATTGTCAAGGTTCCTGACACGCCGCTCCTGGCCGACTCTGCGACGCCGACGGCCACGAGGTCGCCGCCCCAGTCACCCGTCGCGAACTTCTGGCCCAGCTGGACGCGCATCTCGAACACCAGCCCGTCACCGACGAGTCCGAACCTGCCCACCGGTGATGTCTCAGCTCCGTCCAATACGAAGGGAAGATCCATGAATACCTGGAGCCTCGACGGCTACGCCCAACTCGGCGGCGGGAGCATCGGCAGCATCCCCCAGACCTTCACAGTCGAGGGCCGAACTGTCACGATCGACCGCCCGCTCATCCCGGTCGGGGACGGACTCGCGGTCGGCCCGAAACTCGAACTGGACGGACGCAGCATCCGCGTCCGCCTCGACCAGTGGGCTGCGATCTGTTTCCACGCCGCCGTCCCGGTCCTGCCGCTCACCGTTCCGACCCCCGAAGCTGCGATCGAGGTGCACAAGGCCTTCGCCTCGACCCCAGGGATCGACTGGAACTCCAGCGCCGCGGACATCGAGCTCTGGGCCGCCAATTTCGTCGGGCGGCGCTGACGACGCAAGCGGCACGACCTGCTCACCCCGCAACGAGGTGCGTCGCGACCCACGCGCCGAACAGAGCCGGGGCGCCTCTCCTGCCTGGGGTGCGCGCACCACTAGCTCCAGCAACCCGCGAACCCATGCGCTTCGGCCGGGCAGGCACGGCTTCGAGCGAGCGCTCCGACAACGCGTTCAGGAAAGAAACGAGGTACCGCAATGTCTGACACCCGCGTTCTTGAGTGCCCGCGCCGTCGCGTGGCCGCCGTCCACGAGATGGCACACCTGTTGGCGTTCAGCTTGATCGGACCCGGGATCGGGGTCCGCGTCACGCGGGTCAGGGTGTGGGGAACCGGTCGAAACGCAACCGGGGTGACCAGCATCGACGGCGTCAAGGACCCGCGCACCGCCGGCGTCGACTACGTTCGCGGACGGCTGGTGTGCGTACTGGCCGGCGAGATTGCCGAGCGCCGGTGGTGCGACGAGCAGGGCAGAAAGTTCCGGGCCGGCCCGTGCGCCGGCGATCGCCGGATCTATCGCAGCGTCCATCGGCGTTCCCGGCTTCGGCTCCGATCCGAGGACATTCGGCAAGAGACAACCGCGCTCGTCACCGCGCACTGGAACACGATTGTCGCCGCCGCGCCCCAGCTTGCACGAGACGGGTTCGTCGCCCCGGATACCCTTCAGGCACTCGCCGACCTGGCAGGCGTCGCGGACCTGCGACGCATCGACTGACCCGCGATGGCGAAGCACACCACGGCGTGTTCTGCTCGAAACGGAACCTCAGGGAAGGTCCACGACCACCTGCGGACACCGCGTCCGCCAGCGGTGCCGCCCGCCCCTCGTCGACCATCCATAGCAGGGGTGCACCCGCCTCTCCGGCGGAAACACCGCGTCGACCGCCGATCCCGCTCTTGTTGAGCACGAGCCCCGCGCCTGGACACGCGAAGCCATGCTCCTGGCGCGGAAAAGGGTGACCAGGCCGAACAAACTGACAGCCTGTGGCAGCCACTGGCCTGCCCGGAAAGAGGGGAGTAATCCGATGGCCAAATTCGCAAAGGGCACGTGTGTCATCAACGACGGAGACCGGGACAATCCGGCGCGAGAGTGCGGGACGATCGTCGCCGAGCCGCAGCAGCCGGCCAAAGGCGAAGAACCCGTCTATCTCGTGCAATGGCCATCGTTGCCGTCTCCGATCGAGGAACTGGAAGCCGACCTCGCGCAATGGGAGTCCCAACCGGGCACTGCGTCGCAGTCCGCCTAGAACGCTGGCGGCGCACCAACCTTGTGAGGTCCAGCCTCAGATCCCGGCTGCCTCCCGATTGGAACTTGCAGCCCCCGCAGGAGAAAGGACTGGCCGCCGGAGATGCTCTGAAACCGGACCATGCCACGAAAGCTGCCATTGCACGCCAGTGCCGGAGAGAAACCCGTTGAATGACACAGGAAACATCGCGACCGGCCAGCGCCGAGCGTCCGGACCCGCCGAACACCCCGCAATCTGCCGTCGCCGAATTGCATCGCACCGTCACCGAGCAGAACGCCCAGATCGCAGCCGCCCGCCGTTCCGCAAGGGAAGCCATGAGGGCCAGTGACCACGGCTGAATCGGATCCACAGAAGAGGAGCTGACCATGCGCGCGCTCAGGACCTCCGGAGTTGCCGCAGCCTCAATAGCGGCAGGCATGGTGCTGGCCAGTTGCGAATTCCGGATACACCGGGCCGCACGGCAGGGCCGGAGTCGTCGGACAACGGCACCCCGTTCACCAATCCGTACAAGGCCGAGATGTACAAGGAGCTGAACTGGTCGCTGCGGTGCCACAGGCGGAAACAAGTATTCCCGGTCGTTACCAATATGGTGGGCGGACACATCCGAGGACGCCGCCGTGATGCGCGACGCGAACCAGCGCTGCATCACTGTGGGACGGCACCGGTGAGCGGGAGATTCCTGCCGGAGCCGAGTCTGAATAGTGCCTCTGGCCTGAGCCAGCCTGGCCGAACTCGCGTGATCAGTCTGGCATCCCGACGCGCCGAGAAGTCGACCCGCCGAAAGGACACCCGCATGAGCTGGATCTACACAAATCCCGACAACGACGAACAGATCACGATATACGAAACCGACGACGGACAGGGCGCGATTCTCGAGCCGCGATTCGACGGCGACCCGGAACCGTATTGGGACAACGGCGGGACCGGCAACCGCTACCGGCCGGACCAGGTCAGATAGATCCTGTGTCGAACGGCAGCGGAGCATCCGACATTGCTGCGAGAGTCAGTAAACGTTCCGACTGGGAAGTCGAGCCGAGGCGGGAGCCCGGCCGGAACCGACGTCACTGCACCGAGCCGGGGGAATCCCGGAATCTGGACTCCGGGTCGTGCCCGGATCCCCGGCAACAAGCGATCACCCCTGCCTCCGGCAAGCGCACGGATGCGGCGGGGCGATGGCGTCTTGGACGACGGCGACGCCAGATTCGCAAGCGCAGACCGAGCCGACGCATCAGAACCGGCCCGGACCGAAAGACACGAGTCGAACCCGCGTGATCATCACGAGGCAGGAGAGTGCCGATGAAAGAGGAAACGACATTGGCAGCGCACAAGACCGGCACAGTCGACGTCCCGGTTCGCGTGCGGCTGACATTCGATCCGAAAGACCCGTTCGCGGTGACGTTCGCGTTCCGGAACGGCCGCCGCGGTGAGGTGCCGTGGATGTTCGGGCGGGAGCTGTTGTTCGACGGTCTCGCTAGCCCGACCCCGGTCGGCGACGGCGACGTGCGCCTGACTCGGATCAGCCAGGACACGCTGCAGATGGAGATCTCCTCCCCGTCCGGATCGGCGCAGTTCGAGTTCGACGTCGAGCCGGTCGCCGATTTCCTGGCCGCTGCGTCGGCCGAGGCCGCTGAGATCATGAACTCCGACCTTGCCTGCGACGAGCTGTTTCCGGCGCGGGGCGCTGACCGCGGGGACGTCGGCAGCGGCTGACCAGTACCGCGCGGGCACCTGCTGTACCCGGTACCTGAGCATCAGATACGGCACACAACCGGTCAGCGCGGTCCGCGCTGCCGCCGAGGCAACGAGGGCTCTGCGGCTGTCCCGCACGGGAAACACCGAGGTCTTACGCGCTGAGCTTGTTTCCGTGCGCAGCCCCTGACAGCACCGCGTAATCCCATCGCGTCCCGGGCGTCCTGCTTGGCATCGACCCGGTCCTGGAACTCGACGTGCTCTGTCACGCGGACGAGGAACTCAGCCAGAACCACACCCTCCTGCCGAGAAACTCCGCAGCGGTTTCGACGTGCTGCGCCAACGAAAGGAATCCAGATGTCCAACGGTTACACGTTCTATCTCTGCGATGGCAGCGATGAGCCCTACCGGCGATCCCCGGACGGAGTGTACGAGCAGCACAGCAACGAGGCGGGCGGGTGGGTTTACTGTTTGCAGAACGATCGCGGACTTCGTCCCGTTGACTTGTCGGAGTTGCCGAATCCGGCCCGCAGCCGCGCGTTCGCCCGTCCGGTCCGCTGAACGGAGACAGGCACGGGTCGGCGCGTCCCCCGTCCGCGCCGACCAGTGTCGCCCCGATTCAGCACTTGCCCCTGTCGAAAGGACACGCCTCGTGCCGAACGTCAGGAATCGTGAGGCAGCGCGCTACGACTGTCCGAAGAGGACAGCGGATTCCGGGCCGCGTTCGAGAATGCCGCCGGGCGCACCGCCCGCATCGCGGTCGTCGACCGCGTCGTGAAGGTCAGCGACGAACTCGCCGAGGTGCGGCCGTTTTTTGGCGGCCGAACCATCCGTGCGCGCCGAGACCAGGACCGGCATCGGACCCAGGCCATCTGTGCCAGGTATGCGATCCGCGCTGAGCGGGCCCGTCACGCGGCGGCTGATCGCGGACTGGACCTGCCCGATCCGCCCGGCCTGCCCCGTGCTTGCAGTATTCCGGAGGAGGCTCTCGGCAGCGTCCAGGCCCTCGCCGCCGACGCCTACTAGCAGTTCACAGGCTGGCCGCGGTCCCAGACCACTGCAGGCCCTGCGGCCGCGCATTGACCACTGGGCCGCGGATCGTCGCCTCCCAGGCCGCGCTGAAGAAGCCCTGGCGTCTGATCGCCGGAATGGCTGGTTCCTCTGGGCGCGCATGCTGCGACAGCAGTCGCCCGGTCGAAAAACGCCGCGGCCGACATGGAGCTCATCTTCGGCGACCTGCAGTACTGGCTGGGCCGGTTGGGGCCGAAAGCGCCGCACGCCTTGTACGGCGAACCGATCCGTCGGCCCCCGCTGTCCCCGGTCGGGCACAAGCAGGTGCGTCGGTCTGTCCCAGCTGCGCCGAGTTGGCCGGATAGGACGTCGTCAAGATCGCCGATTTCGCGAAACGCGGGTCGCGGTGGAAGGCCTCCCGAGTGCTGTTGCCTCCCTCCAGACAGCGGTGCTGCCCGCTATCCCGCATTCCGCTCGTACTCCTCTATGCCACGACAGAAAGTGAAAACCCTATGGACTCCGCAACAAAAGTCACCTACACCGCTGACGTCGTCCTGTTCGCCGACATCGACGGCGTCCGGCATGTCCTGCTCGTGACCCGCAGCGGCGAGCCGTTCAAGGGCCGCCGCGCCCTTCCCGGCGGGCGCGTCGACCCGCAGGACGGCCCCCGCGGCACCCGCGCGGCGAGTCGCAACGCCGCGATCCGCGAAACGCACGAAGAAACCGACATAGTCGTCCGCAGCGACCAATTGCGGTTCGTCGGCACCTGGGACAAGGCGGGGCGCGATCCGCGCGGCAACTACTCCACCGACGTCTACACCGCGCTGCTGGCAGACCCGCCCCGCGCGATCGCCGGCAGCGATGCGGCGGACGCAGCGTGGGTCCCCTTGAGCCTGGCCCTCAAGGAGCCACTCGCCTTCGACCACTCGCTCATCCTCCCCGCCGCCGCAGCCATCACTGCCTGACCCGGCCCCGGCAGCCGACCCCGCCGCAACAATGGAGCAGCAAAATATGTCCGAGACGCATGCAACGGCAAACACGGCCGATTCCTGGGCTGGCACCTACATGGGACCGAATTTGCGGGAACACCCGCAGATCCCCAAACCGTTCTCCGATTACACCGCGGAAGACTGGGACACCTACCACGAATGGGCGGCCAGCAATCTCCGCAGCGAGGCTGCGGCAGCAGAGACCCATCGGCTCTTCAGCCCCGCGGTGATTCAGAAAATGCAGGACGCCGCGGACTGGCACGAGAGCCAGCTCGGCGGGCAGCCGCACTGACCTGAAAGGCCTGCGCAATCTGCGTCGAACACGACACCCCAGAACATGGCAAGAGGGAGCCGGAACAGCAGGAAAGGATGTCCGGCGCTGTCGAGACGGAGAAAATCTTCTGGCTGACATAGCCCGACCGCCCCAGCGATCGCCAGAGGAGGGCATGAGAATGGACAGGCCGCGGCCGAAGACCCCGCGCAGATCCGCGACGCAGTCCGCCGGCGAGGCGTCGTGGCACGACGAAGTCGGGAAGCTGGAGGAAGACCTCGATGCGTTGCGGGGGATCGGCAAAGCGCTCTCCGCGGCCGCCCGCGAGATGAGCGAGGCTGCGCGGGAGGCTCGGCACTCACGGACCAGTCCGAGTCGACAAGGAGAAGACCGCCGCTGCGACACCCCGGAGTGCCGTCGCGAACGTCGGATCTGAAGCCATGCCCCGGTCCGGCTACACGATTCCGGCCGCCGGTGACGTAGAGCGCCGGGCGGCGGCCGGACGCGGGCAACACCGTCGCACCGAGACAGCGAAGCCGCGCCGGCATAGTGTCGGCGCGGCTTCGCCGACAACGTCGGCTGGCTCGCCGATCCGGAGAACCAGCGCACCGAGAACGGCACAGCACTGGACGGTACACGGGGTTCTCCGCGCACCGGGCCGGCAAACAGGCGGATCCGCGCGGAACGGCTCTCCTCGGCCACGTCCGGCGAGCAAGCAGCCGCCATGCGGAGCGACCGCACGATCGAGGCGATCAGCAATGGCTATGGTCTGAGCATGACCGATGACATGTCGCTCACTGAACACGCCCGAGAGCTGCACAGGCAGTTCGGCGCATTCTGGGTCCGCGTCAACGCCGTCGTCGACGACGGCACCGCGCGGCTGACGTCCCAAGAAAAAGCTGCGGTGCAACGCGAACTCGCCGATCTCGCCCGCCTTCCCTGGGACGTCGCAGAAAGCCTCGGCGGGGCACCCGACGAGAAGCTGAGCGACGAGGCGATCGCGGCCCGCGCGCGGATGCTCGAGCACTTCGGCCTGGACAACGACGCCAGCCCGCGCGAGGCCTGCGCGTCCGTGACCCACCCCATCAGGACACAGCCTTAGCGAATCCCCTGTGCAGCAACGCCTCATCCGCCGTCAGGGGGTCCCCGCCGCGACCACGACCGAAACCGTGCCGCGGCGGCCCGGCCGCGTCAGTACGAGCAGGAGAGGTTCGATGACCGAGATCGGCCCAGGAATAGACGCTGCACAGCTGGCACAGCCGATGGACGGACGCGAACAGCCGCACCGCTCGCTCGGTCCCGCGGTTGCGTCACCCAGCGTGCGGGTGGCGGGTCGGGTGCTGCGCCCGACGCCGGTGTTCGACACCTACTGGCGGTTCGCCGCTGCCCGGCAGGGGATCTACCTCGCCCGCGTCGCAGGCAACCCCGGGCCTTGGACCGACGATGCGATCCTGGCGCGGCACCGGTTCACCAACTGCTACCGCGCCGCAGACCGGGTCAGCCAGTACTTGATCCGCCGCGTCGCCTACACCGGCTCCCAGGACCCGGCCGAGGTCGTGTTCCGCGTGCTGCTGTTCAAGCTGTTCAACCGAATCTCGACCTGGGAACTGCTGGCCGGAGAACTCGGCACGCCCACCTGGTCCGGATTCGACCCGGACGCATGCGACGATGTGCTGGGGAAGGCGTTCGCGCGCGGCCGCAGGCTCTACTCGGCCGCCTACGTCATCCCGTCCACGGCGATGGGCGGACACCGCAAGCACACCAACCATCTGCGGCTGCTGCATCGCATGATGGCCGACGGGATCGCCGACAGGGCCAGGGCATCCTCGTCGCTGCGCGCGCTGTTCGAGACCCTGCGTGCCTACCCGGGGATCGGCGACTTCCTCGCCTACCAATTCGCCGTCGACCTGAACTACACCACCGTCGTCGACTTCAGCGAGATGGACTTCGTGGTCCCCGGCCCCGGCGCCCGCGACGGAATCCGCAAGTGCTTCGGCCCGACCGGCGACGGCATCGAGCCCGACATCATCCGCTACATGGCCGAGCACCAGGACGAGCACTTCGCCCGCCTCGGCTTGCGCTTCCCCGGCTTGTGGGGCAGAGCGTTGCAGCTCGTCGACTGTCAGAACCTGTTCTGCGAAGTGGACAAGTACGCCCGCATCGCACACCCCGACATCCCTGGTCGCAGCGGACGCAGCCGCATCAAGCAACGCTTCGCGGCCGTGGCCGACCCGGTCTCCGCCTGGTTCCCGCCCAAATGGAACCTGCCCGTCCCAGGGCATGCGTCCCCCGAACCCCGGCAGCACTGCCGTCCTTCGCGCTGAACCCGGCACCTGATGCCGCAGAACCGACGGCCTTCAGCTCGCTCGGCCGGGTCCACGCGGCTGCGACAGCCATCGGCCGAGCCATTCACCGGAAGAAGTCCAACCCGGTACCGCGAACGACGCGCCCGACCCGCAACGGAGCACCATCAGCGGTGCCTCATCCACCGTCGAGCACAGGCACCGTCGCCGCACCCCCGTAGGTCCCGACGCCGAACATGCCCAGGAGGCCGACTCGCCTGCCACCGTTGGGCGTCGGGCCGACTGTGCAGTCACGCCACGAGAGCAGAGGCCGGACGGCCGCAGCCCTGACGTCATCCGCCGGCGGCGCGCCGGCCGCGCCTGGCACGAGAGCGAAATCGGCCAGCACCCGCGTCGACCGGGCATCCGGTACCGAGCCGCGCTGCGATGAGTCGTCGATCACCGCGCGCATCGCAGCCTCCGGAGGACAGGCCCGGCGTCGAAACGGCCTGCGGATCCGGCCGCTTGCAGCCCATCGGTCCGGCGAACAGCGTCGGCTGCGGTGGCATCGCCTGGTCGGGAGTCCGTGCTGCGCTCAAAACACACCATGAGAAGGGAACATCGCAATGGAGAAACTGGTCGAGGACTTGGTCAGCGGAGACCAGATTGTGCAGTCAGACCTGCGGTGGGACCGCGTCCACGGCGTCGATCCCGAGCAGGAGCCGGGCATGGTGTTCGTGACCACGGACAGCGCCCCATCCATCCGCTACGCCCGCGGAACAGTGGTCACGGTCGCCTGAGTCGCGTCGCCGGAACCTGTTGCGGCGCGGCACAACACCGCCCGCACGATCCTCGCATGCGAAGCACGGGGATCGAATCGAACGCGACGTGCGGCCGCGTCGACGGTGCGTCCGCCCCCCGGAACCCGAACACCTGTGAACGGCCCGCCCGACACGAACCCGGCGGCGGCAGCTCCAGCCGCCGGTCACTGACCTCCACCAAGGAGACAACCATGCCCGCGTGCCGAATCGGCTCGCCGACCATGCGCCGGCGGCCGCGATGATGGGCCGCACCCACGCTGCAACAGGACTGCTGGCCGGCATGGCACTCGCGCCCGCAGTCGGCCTCGCCACCACCCACCAGGTGCTGGTGTTCGCAGCCACCACGGCAGGGTTCGCGCTGCTGCCGGACCTGGACCATCCCAGTGCCAGCGCGACCCGGCTGTTCGGCTGGCTGACCGGGGCCGTGTCCTGGATGCTGCGCCGGACCTCAGCCGCGGTGTACGCGCTGACCAAAGGCCCGCGCGACGAGAACGTGAAAGGCACGCACCGGCATCTCTCCCATACCTTGCTGTTCGCTGTGGCTCTCGGGGCGGCGGCGTCGGCCGGGTGCGCCGCCGGCGGGCCGTGGGCGGTGCTCGGGGTACTGGCCGTCGGACTGCTTCTCGCCGCGGAAGCGCTGGGGGACTGGCTGGTGCTGGCCTGCGCCGGCGCGGTGTCCTGGTGGTGCGTCACCGCCCCCGGCGGCCTCCTGACAGAACTCGCCGGCGTTTCGGGCTGGATCGGCATCGCCGTGGCGGTCGGCTGCTTCGTGCACTGCCTCGGCGACTCGCTGACCGAGTCGGGATGCCCGTTCCTGTTCCCGCTGCCGATCGCGGGGGAGACCTGGTACGAAATCCGCCCGCCCAAGCACTTGCGCCTGCACACCGGAAAGAAAGTCGAGACGCGGCTGGTGTTCCCGCTCGTGATCGTCGCGTGCGGCCTGACCGCCCCCGGAGTCTGGGACTACCTGGTCGAGATCGTGCACGCGACGGCCGCGACGACGGCGGGAGGACCGCGGTGAACCGCTCCCTGGAGACGCTCGATCACCCGCTCACCGCAGACGTGCCCACCGCCGTCCGAGAGTGCATCGCGGACGACCTTCTGATCGTGGCGATCGCCCGGCGCGAAATGGCGAATCAATGGCAGGCAGCCAGAAAAGCCAGTCACGAAAGCTCAATAGCCGCTCTTGCCGAGACCGCCGACCCTGATCGCGCGTCGTGCTGATGCGTGGCACCGCGGTCCCGGCTGACGGTTCCGCCCCGCAGAGTGCCGACCGGTGGGCGGGTCGGGGCTGCGGCCCGCCATGCATCAGCACCGACATGCTGCCCGCCGCCGAAATCCTGTTGATGAGAAAAAGAAACCGAAGGAGTAGCGATGAACCTCAACCGCGCGATCGAGCTGGTGGCCGATGACACCCGCGAGAGCACCGACCCGTCGATGACCGACCGCCAAGCGATCGCGAGCGCGCGCACGATCACCCGCGCCGACCTGGCCGTAGTGGACGATGCCAAACTCCGCGAAGCCTACTGCGCGGTCCTCGAGGCAAGCCCCTCCGAAATCGCCGACGCCCTCTCCTAACCCGGCGGCCGGCTCCAACACGACAGCGCGGCTTCGAGCTGATCTCGCTCGGGCCGCGCTGTCGTGCGCGGAAACCTATTCGCCTCAAGCACGCCCGAGCCAGCACCCGTCCCGCCTGGCCCCTCGGGCCACGGGAATCCAGCGCACCAATCAGTATCGTCGTCGAACCGCGCGACCGGCGAACTCGCCGCTGCATGGCTTCCGATCTTGCGCCCGTCGAGGACCGTCGTACAAGTCCGCGGGTCCCGCTGGGGCTCGCCCGATTCCGGTAGGATCCGTCGGTCGACGAGAGAGCGGGGAACGTCGATCCGCAACGGCGCGATCGAATACCGAACAATCGCTATGGTCATCGCGATGACCGACAACGGTTCCCTCGTCGGGCAAGCGCAGCAGATCCGCAGCCGCCTCGGCGCGCTATGGCTGCGTGTCAACGATGCTTCGACTGCCCAGCGGCGACAGCCGAGGAAAGACCGCAGTGCGGCGCGAACTCGACGGACTCGCGAGGCTTCTCCGTGTCATCGGAAGGGGTGGCGTAGGACCCCGACGAGAAGCTGAGCGAAGCAGCGCGCGTGACACGCGCGAAGATGCTCGACCTTCCAGGGCTGGAAGACAACACTGTCCCGGGCGACTAGCGCGGGCAACTGCACTGCAGCGTCTCCGTCCTGCCGCTCCCGCCCGGACTCGGGAACACACAAGGACTGTTCTGCGGGCCGCCTGACCGTCCGCTCCGGCGCAGCGGCAGCGCGCCATCGCCTAGCAGCAACCCAAGCCACAAACGATGAGGAGCCCGGTACGCCATGGGAACCGCCACCGACGCCGACGGCACGCCGATCACCGCGCTGCATCGATACGGCACGACCTGGCACCAGACCAGGCCGCTGCGCAACGCCGGCATCACCACCGTCGAGGCATTCGCGGACCTGGCCGCCCAGCACGAGAACAACCCCGCAGCGTCGGCTCTGGCCGACGTTCCCGACCTCGGGCCCGCACGGATCGCGATGTTGATCGCCGCACTGCGCGACTGGAATGCCCACCTCACCGCCTGACCCGGCCCGTCTGCTCGGAGTCGCCCGACGCAGACACCACCCGGCCCGCTCTCGCGGACAATGCCCCAAGACTTCCGCACGCGAGCCGCAAGGAACCCGCGCGTGTGTCGATGCTGAACCGGAGGAACTGCTGTGGCGAAACAGAACGACCACAACGACCACGTCGACGACGACCAACTCGGCAGCGCGGAATACGCGTCGCGGTTTCTTGACCCGGACAGGGCCGAACTGGACCTGTGGATGCGCGGTTTGTTCCGCGGCCTGGGCTGGACGACCGCACATCGCGACATAGGCGACTACGGCGAACTCTGGCAGTACCCGGGCAGTTTCGCCGGCCAGGAGCTCAACCCGATCGACGCCCTGCACGCAAGCGGGATCGAACCGATGGAAGCCGGCGCGACAGCCGGTCCGACGCCGATCGTCCACCTGCACACCTGCGGCGTCCACAACGGCTGCCCCGACCACCGCAGCGTCGACCGCCAGTTGTCCTGGGACAGCCCCGAACTCCCGGCGGTGCTGCGCGAACTGCAACAGCATGCCGACGCGCTCGACACCGGGGCGATGATGCAATGCTGGGCGTTCGGCTCGTGCGGCCGCACAGCCCGAGAACGCCCTTGGTGACCACTGCCGCGCCCGTAACAGGACGCGATCGCCACCGCGTCGTCGTCCGCGCCGAGCATCCGGGGCTGGCCTCCGCGGGCACCGCTAACGAAGCCACCGGACCGGAACAGAATCGCATCGGAGAGGAAGACGCATCGTGCCGAACGGCATCTGGGCAGGGTTCGACCCGTACGACCAGCAGGCGCACATCGACGAAATAGCGGCGGAGCGCCGCGACGTCGAACAAGAAGCACAAGACGAAATCGCCGCCGAACAGGCCGCGGAACAAGCAGCAGGCCTTGCTTTTCGGTCGTGACTGGCGCAGTGCGCCGGACCCAGCGGAAGACCAGGAACCGGCCCCGTTCACTGCGGCGATCGTGTGCGCAGCTCGCCTGGTCTCCCGTGCGCCCGCTTCGCGAAAATCGCTGGGAGCGCGGCGGTTGCGTCGCCAAACGGACGGGGCCCACCAGGACTAGTCCGTCCGTTCTGGACGCTCTCCGCTCTGGGCATCCTCGGCACCGAGGGTGGCGAGGATGTGCAGCAACCCGATCAGCGTGCCGGAATTCCCGATCTTCCCTTCGGCGATCAGCTGCGGGACCCGCGCCAGCGGAACCCAGTCGAAAATCCCCTCGTCGCGTTCGGTGGGGTCGCCGACCCGCTCGACAGCGCGGGCGGCGTACACGTGGTGCGGGGCGCGGAGACTGCCCACGGCCGGCTCGAACGTCACCAGGTGCCGCAGGCCGCGGACCCTGTATCCGGTCTCCTCGGCCACCTCGCGCGGCGCGGCCTCCTCCGGCGTTTCGCCCTTCTCCAGCAGCCCGCCGGGCACCTCGTAGTTCCACAAGTCCGGCACGCACCGGTGCCTCCAGGCCAGCAGCACGTGCTCGCCGATCTCGTCGAGCACGACCGTCATCACCGCCTCAGGCAGCCGGACCAGGTAATGCTCCTCGCGCGCCCCGGACGGCTTGGTCACGTCGGCCAATTCCACGTCCAGGAACGCCGATCGCAACACCGACCGGACGTTCTCCATCTTCCACGGATCCCCGGGACCACCGGGTGCGCCGTTCACCGCGGCCGTCCGGAAGCCTCGCCGTCGTGGAACGCGCGGTCGAGTTTGGCGTCAATGCCGAGCAGCAGGTCGCGAATCTCGCCGAGAACACCGATGATCGTTTCGGGCGTCGCTGGCGGCGTCGGCTGGGCATGCGACGCGGGCACACGCGCGGGAATGACCCGGCGCAGTGCAGAGATCCCCTTCTTGCCCATATTCGGCAGTTCGCGCAACGCCGTGTCGGGAATCAGTTCGAGTTCTTCGACGCTGCGGAACCGGTTGCGGCTCAGAACCCCGAACAGGCGAGGCGGCAGCAGCGGCTGACGAGTCTGCAGGGGCTCGGGCTCGTCGGGCATCTCCGGCATGACCCAGCCGTCGAATCCCCACCGCAGCATTTCCCGCGCCTGCTCGGCTACCTCGCCAACGCCGATCGGCAACGCCGTTCCTACTTGGATCCGGTACAGGTCCACGCGGGACGCGACTGTGGGCGCGCCGTTGGGCAGCAACTCAGTCCCGAAGCGCACCACGACGGTCAGCGGCAGATACTCCAATTCGTGCAAACCCGCGCGCAGCCCGTCGGCGAACTCCGGGCCGGCGTGACTGTCGGGCCTGGACCCGATGCCGGGCTGGATCGTGCCGTAGCCGGGCGAAGTCGCGGTTCTCGTCGCGTCCACAGGTCGGCCGCGCCTTTCGTGAGTGCCAGTCGTTGCACCATGTCTACTACGCCCGACCGCGCGAGAGCGCCTCCGACAGGCCCTCAAGCCCGGATATCGCCCAAGCCGACCGAGGGCACCTGGCGACGCTCGGCTGGTTTGGCGGCTCGGCGTCCGGATGGCACAATCGCGACCAACTTTAAAAGTTTCAAAGTTGGAGGGTGCGATGCGGAGACCGGTCTTCCGCCCTGCGGCAGCGTCTGCCGCGACGCCGCCCGAACGACCGTCGGATGAGGTGGCTGCGTGAACGCCCGAGAGACCGCCCGCGCGACGCCGGCGCCGCGGACCGCCCCCCGGCGCGACGGCTTCCGCGGCCTGCCCGGGACCGAGGGCGAGCCGCTGCACAAGCAAACGGTCCCGAAAGGCATTCCGCTGTGGCCGGACCAGATCAGAGACCTGAAACTCGCCGTGCTTGCCTTGGGGGAGCGCCGATCCGCAGGCGGGAGGCGCATCACCGACGCTACGCTCGCGCGCATCGGCGTCGACCTGGTGCTGCTGCTCGCCGACGAGATGCACGGCGACGACGAGGAGGAGCTCAACGCCTCGGCGCAGGAAGTGGTGGAAGACCTGCTGTATGCGCGCGAGCTCCTGCGCAAGGCCGTGCCGGACGCCCCGGCGAACGCCAGCACGGCGAGCCTGGCGAGGCGGCTGCAGCGGCAGGCGCAAAGCGGCCGCTAGCGCCGCGTGTCAATTTGAAAACTTTTAAAGTTGGCAGGTAGGGTGTGCCGGGTGAGAGGGGAAGTGCCGGTCATGACGCCACGCGAGGGCAGCGACGACGTCCCGTTCGACCCGACGTCGATCGACTGGGAGTCCCTTCTGCTCGACTCGGGCCGCGATCCCGATGCGATCCGGGACGTGTGGGCGCTGACCCTGGAGTACGCGCCGGACAACGACGAGCTGCGCCGCCGCATCCAGGGTGAGATCGACTGGAAGCTGCTCATGCGCGACGCGGGCAACGATCCGGACGCTGTCGCGAAAGTCGGGAAGCTCGCTGCCGAGTGTGCACCGGGGAACGAAGGGCTGCGCCGCAGGCTCCTTGCCCAATGGACGGCGGCCCGCAAGACCGCCGCACGCCTTGCGGGCAAGGCGCAAGCCGAGGAGGGCCCCCGCAAGAAGACGTCGGCAGCCGCCGGCCGCGCCGCCGCGCCGCCGGCCGCTGCGCCCGCCGAGTCCGGCTCGGACGGCGACGACGATGCGGCCGCGTCCGGCTACGACCCGGCCGAGGAGGAATACAACTTCGTCCGGGACGTGACGAGCACGGTCCTCGACCGCGACGGAACCGAGCTGACCCGTGAGCAGGCGCTGGCCGCACTGGCCGTCTGGCGCGAGCACGTGGCTGTCGACGGGCAGCCGCTGCACTACGTCTACTCGCCCGGGCGGACCGCGGTGACCCTCGGGAACTGGCTGTGCGCCCGCTACCGGGGGCTCACCGGCCCGGTTCCGCTCGCCGAGGACTCGCCCGTCTGGGAGCTCGCGGAAAGCAACCTGATGATGCGGGTCCTGAACTGGACGCTGCCCGAGTTGACGCCGTCCGTCGGCGACCTGCTTGTCGAATACGACGTCTCGGCCCAGTACCTGGCGGCCATGAGCTCGGTCCGCCTCGGCGACGGCGAGCCGAGCGTCCTGGACGCCGCCGCGCTGGCCGAGTGGGAGCAGACCGAACTGGTCAAGCATCCCGGCTACCTGGTGCTCGCCTCGGTCCCGGACCTGTCCGGCCTGCCCGCGCACGCGGCCGCCGCGTTCGCCCGGCTGGAGATCGGCTCCGTGCTGCCCACTCCGCTGGCGACCTACCTGGTCCGGGACCACAAGGTGGCACTCGACCTCGACCGCGCGGTCGTCTGGTACCGGAAAGTGGTCCGCAAGGGCAAGGAAGTCCTTCCCTGCGGACCGAGGGTGGAGCGGATGGCCGAGGAGATCCGGGTCAACCGTTCCCGTCTGCAGGACTTGGCCGCCGCCGGCAACACCGCCGCCGGACATGCCTTGATGCTGCTCAAGGACGTGTACGCGCGATTCAGTTCCGGATTCCTGCGCAGCAAGGACTACTGTCCCGCGGAGTGGCGGCGTCCGGACTGGAGCGACATGATCGCCGCGACCGCGTCCGCGAACAGCCTGCGCCGCCTCGACAAAGCCGCTGCGGGCGGCTGGCACCCGATCGGCCAGATCGCCGACGGCGTCTGGTTCGTCGTCGACGCCGACCCGGCCGACGTCCCCGGCCTCAAGCCCGCCGGTCTGGAACTCGGCACCCAGCCGGGCAAATGGCACCGCAACCGCTGGGGAGCCGTGACCGAAGCGTTCGTCTCAGCGTTCCGCAACGGACGCGGCAAAAAGGCGGGCAAGGAGCTGACCGCGATCAACGATGAGAGGGAGGCCGGACAGTGACCCCGGAAGAACTGCACGGCCCCGAATTCGCAGACCTGATCCGGCAACTCGCCGCGCTCGCCGCGGAGGAACTGCGTGCCGAAGCCCGCGCGGCCGCGCCGGAGCCGCCCGAGTTGGTCGTGCCCGAGCCGCCCGTCTTCGCCGACCCGCAGGAGGCGGCCGCAGCGCTGCGCGAGGCCTACCCCGGCCGCGGCGCCGCGACCCGGAGGCTGGCCGAGGCCGCGCACCGCTCCCGCCGCACCGCACGGCAGTGGCTGCGCGCGACCCCGCCCGGTCGTGCGAACCAGATGATCGCGGCCGTGACCCGGCTGCTGCACGACATCGCGATCGCCGAAGCCGAAGCCGAGCACGCCCGCGCGGCGCGCGCGGCCGCGGACGAAGCCGCGCAACTGCTCGCCGACGCCGAAGCCCGCATCGACGAGGCCGGACCCGGCCTGGCGGCCGACGGGCTGCGCGACTACCACTCCGCCGACGTCGGCGGAGTCGACGTCGCCTACGGCCAGACCGGGAAGAAGGACGGGAAAACCCGGCACATCAACCGCGTGTCGATCAACTTCAACCCGATCGCCGACGAGTTGCCCGACGTCGACGAAGCCGTGGAAGCGTTCGAGGAGCAGGTGCTGGACGACTACGACGTCGGGCTCAGCGGCATCCTGTCCGTGCACGCCTGGCCCGACGGGATCACCATCTACCACCGCCGATGAGGAGAAACGCCGTGACCGCCAACGACCTCGACCTCGAGGGCTGGAAGCGCCGGGTCGAAAACAGCCGCAGCGGCCAGGTCACTGTCACCGCCCTGGCCGAGACCGACACCGCCTTCACCGCGCAGGCCAAGTGCAAGCTCCCCGCCCACGAAGCCGAGACCTGGCTCCGCGTCCTACAGGCCGCCGGCACGGCCGTGACCGGAGTGTCGCAGGACGCCGACGGCACCGTGACCGCCGCGGTGCGATGGTCCCGCATCCGCTGACAGGTCAACGCACACCCGAAAAAGACCCCGGCTGGATGAAGCCGGGGTCTTTTTGTTTCACGAGGACAGTCCAGCGACAGCCACCGGCATCCCGCCCTCGACACACATCGGAACCGCTCGGGCCCGGCCCGCGTCCCGACGGCAACCTGCCGAGACGGCACACCACCGAAAGATAGAATCGACGATGAACGACACCGCCCGCCCCAGCCGACGGCCCGACGGCCGTCCCGAGTCCGACACGGACACCAGGTTCTTCGACCTCCGGGCATCCGGGTACATCGGCGCGCTCGACCCGGACGGCTACGCCGTGCCAGACGTCGAGGCATGGCTCAACCGACAGGCAGACCGCGACCGCTGAGACACCCACCGCGTCGAGACGCTCTGCCGCGCGCACGCAACGACCGCAAAGCCCAAGCACGCCAAGGAAAAACGGAGGACCAGCGAATGAGCGACCGCCCCGACCACGATGCGTATCTCGGGCACACCGATTTCGGCGACTTCGTCGAGCTGTCCTGCACCGGGACACCCGGCTCGCCGATCACCGTCGTCGTCGACCGGGCCACCGGCGAAACAACCACAGACGCCAACGACCCGATGACGGCCGCCGATCTCCGGATACTGCAGGAGATCCTCGACCGCATCGGCGAGCACGGGCTCGGCTGCGCCATGCGCGACCGCTGCCTCGGCTGAGCGCGGCCCGGCAGGCGACGAGCGCGGGGTCTCCGAAGGGCGGCGCCTCCCCGCAGCCTGGCCGGACACACGGGACCGCTGCGCACGACAGCGGCGCTCGCGTGTGCCTGGCCCTGCCGGCCCGCCGTCGTCTACGCCGCCCACGCAGGTGCGCAACAACGCGCGATCCCGGCGCCGCGATTCGCGTGCAGGCCGGCCAGCGCAGCGTCCACGGCGGCGGAAAGCGTTGTGGGCACCGGAACTCCGAGCCGGCGCGCGTGCCAGATCAGGTACCGGTTGCGTACCGGATCCGCGCAGTCGGAGGGGCACCCCAGCACCATCCGCTCCGGCTCAGCCAGGCACATCCCTGCTTCGACATTCGTGGTGAACCCGGGCATCGTGCGCACGCACCGCGGAATCCAGAACATGCGCACCGCGGCCGCCCGGATCATCTCCAGCTCGGACGCGACCTGGTCGTCGTAGTGCTTCGCCCGGATTCCCCCGCGGGACTCCGGCGACAGCAGGACCAACGGCTCGTCGCCTCGCCACCGTTCGGCGAACAACGAGATCGCCTCCGGCCGCCACGACGGAACCGGGCGTCGCCAGCTCGAGGGACGCCACCAGACCAGGGACCGTGCACGCGGAGTCGGGCCCAGCAGCATCACCGACGGACGTCCGGCAGGGACAGGTTCCCGCGCGTACACCACCTCGACCGCCATCACGCATCACCCGCAGCGGCGTTCTGCTGCGGAGTCCACGGCAACGGCAAACCGTCGCCCGCCGCGCGCGGAACCACGTGTAGGTGCACATGCGCGATGGTCTGGGTGGCATAGCGGCCGCGGGAAGTGATCACGTTGCAATCCGTGTGCTGCGCGGCCAGTTCGGCCGCGGCGGCCATCGCGATCGCCGACACGTCAGGATTCATGCCGACGTCGGCGACGTGCGCGGCCGGGATCACCAGAACGTGCCCGTCGACGACGGGGTTCCGAGGCCGGATCGCGATCGCGTCGAACCCCCACTGCCGCACCACCTCGGCAGGCTCGGTGCCCTCGATGATCCGGCAGAATACGCAGTCGGGGTCCGTGTGTTCCGCGGCGTCGCCGCCGGCCGGAACGAGCCTGACACCCGGCGGTGTCGCAGCCGCTGCGTGGAACCGCCAGTCCGTTCGGGTATCTGGTCGCGACGGCGGGACATTCGCGGGCACGGACGTGTTTCGCTGTCCTGCAAAGGCAATGAGGCGCGAGGCCCCGGCGGGGAAGCGGCTGTGATTCGCGGTCATGAATCCACTGTCGCGCCAGAACCCGGACAGGGGAATGGGTTTCCCGTTGCCTTATTTTGTTTCCTATTGCAGCGGATGCGAACTGGCGTCGATCTGTTGCGGCCCAGCTGGGGAATTTCTCGGTGAACACGTCGTATTCCATGGTCACCGGGTGGACGGAGGTGGTGCAGAGCGCGACGTAGTCGGGGTCGGGCGAGTACAGCGTCCACGGGCGGTTCCCGCTGTCGCGCACGAACAGCAGCCCCCACTCGGCGTGTCCGCGGGCGACGTTGTCGGGCCGTGCGCGGGCCGTGCGCTCGAGCTGCCCAGTGCGGATCCGGCCGTGCCCGGCGAAGATCAGCGGGAACGTCGGCCGGCACGGCCACCGCCGCAGGCACCAGCACGTCATCGGGACGACCCCTCCGGCTAGCGTTCCCGGACGAGGAGCGAGACCTCGCCGGTCATGACGCTCGTGGCGTATCCGGCGATAACGAACGGCCGGTCGGAGTCGTTCGGGTTGTCCACGGTGATGGCAGCCTTCGGCGCCCACTCCGCGATCTCGGCCATCGCGTCCCGCAGCCTCTCCGGCGTCATCGGCCGCAGCCGGGGAAGGTTCTCGCGCTCGCGTTCGGGCGCAGTGCCATGGCGCGACGGCAGACCGGCCGCCCCGCGCCACGAACGGGTGACCGACGGAGGGACGGCCGTCCGCCGGGCCGCTGTTTTCCAGCACAGCACGGCATCGCAGGCCTGCGATGCCATGCTCGCGGCCGAGGTACGGGGCTGGAACCGGCTGAACGACCCGCGAGCCTGGGCCGGGAGGATCCTTTCGCAGTACGTGCTCAGTGCCGAAGGCTGTTCCGGTTGTGCCGCAAACGAATCCGGTGCCGGTGGGCAGCGCAGGGCCGGACGTTCGGGTCGTCGTGGCCGGGCGCGGGGCTGGGGTGGGCGCCGGGCGGGCCGGTGCTGGTGCTCGACACCGCCGCCGCGCAGCCCCTGGCCGACGCCGCCTACCGGGGCGTCATGTCCGTCGCCGGAGATACGTGGACCTGGAGAGCGGAGAAGGGCTGGCGGTCGCATATCTCCCTGGCCTACGCCAGCGCCGACTGGGCCCCGGCGAGGTCGTCGACCTCGACCAGGCCCTGCGTGCCGCCACTCGCGACCTCCCGCTGCCTGATCCGCTGCCCGCGCGGCAACTGCTGTGCTGCGTGCAGGACACCTTCGCCCCCGGCGGACTGACCTGGACACACGAACGCCTCGTCGACGAATCCATGTGGCCGGGGTGACTCCCACGCCGTGCACGACCGCGCTCCCGGACGTCGACCCCGCCTCATCGCCCCGTCCTCGCCGCAGTTGCGGCGAGGACGTTCAGGTGTGCTGCCCGACCCGCCAAGGCTGGTAGACCGCCACGACCGAAGCGCCGGCGGCCGTGCGCGGCGAAGCCGGGCATCGACCGGCGGGTGGCGTAGGCCAGGATTCCCGCGGCGGTCCACAGGGCGATGCTGCGCATCGCCTCGGCAGACCAGGGCCGCACCGGGTCGGTTTCCCGGTCGTAGCCGTCGACTCACGCCAGAGCCCGTTACCAGCCGTGAGCAACGTCCTCGTCGGCGACGTTGCGTGCGCAGGCGTCACACGAATGCCGCCTTCCCGAATCCTCTGAATCTCGTTAACAACGAGGCGTGAACTCTGCCGAGACTGCCCCTGGTCCTGCCGTTGACTTCGATCACCTCGACCCCGTCGTCGCGTCCGACATCTACGCCCGGCTGGACGCGATCCGGAGCGGTTGCCCGGTCGCGCGGTCCGAGCGGCACGGCGGGTTCTACTTGATCACCGGGTACGACGAGATCCGCCGTGTCGGCAAAGACGGCGAGGTCTTCAGCAGCTACGTCGAGGGGCTTGGCGCCGCGGCCGTGGTGGCGGGCGTAGAGAAGCAGACGCGGGCACCGTTGTTCGAGACGGATGGGAAACCGCACCGGGCGTGGCGGCGCGTGCTGCAGCCGTGGTTCACTCCGGCCGCTGCCGCAGACCGCGAGAAGCGCGTGCGGGCGCTGTGCCGCCAGACGATCGCGGAATTCGCCGCGCAGGGCCGTGCCGATCTGGTCACCGCCTACTGCCAGCGCATCCCCCCGATCCTCATCGGCGAGATGCTCGGCCTGGACGAGGCCGGGTGCACCGTGCTGTCTGAGCGCGTGCGGTCGCTGTCGAACGCCCGCGACGCCGAGGCGGCGCAGACGGCAGGAGCCGCGCTCGGGGCGTTCATGCGCGACCAGGTGCAGCTGCGCATGGCCGACAATGCCGAGAACCTCGGCGGCATGCTGTCGGCGATCGCGCACGCCGACGTCGAAGGTCGGCGGCCGTCCGAATCCGAAGTGTTGAAGTTCATGTTCACCATGACCGCGGCCGGCAATCTCACGACCACCGACGCCTCGGCGAACATCCTGGTCGAAGTCCTCGACGATCACGGCCTGCGCGACCGGTGCGCGACCGATCCGGCGTTCTTGCAGCGCGTGGTCGAGGAATCGGCGCGGCACGAATCAGCGGTCGCCGCGACCGGCCGCACCGTCATGGCAGCGACAGAGCTGGCGGGGGTGGCGTTAGTGCCCGGAGACCGGGTGGTCATCCCGTGGGGCGCGGGCAATCGCGACCCGGCCCATTTCCCTGACGGCGGCGTGTTCCGTCCGGACCGGGAGCGGCCGGTGCCGCCGCACCTGGGCTGGGGTGCAGGCGCGCACCGCTGCCTCGGGCAGCACATCGCCCGCATGGAACTGGCGACCATGATCGAAGAGCTGCTGGCCGCCCTCCCGGATCTGCGGTGGCAGCCAGGTGCCGTCGTGACCCGGACCTTCGGGGTGATCCGCGGGGTCCTGGCGGTGGATGCCGAATGGACGGTCCGATGACCGGGCGAGATGTGCCCGCCTTGGCGGGAACGGCCCGGGGCTGCGGTCAGGCGTAGCCCCGGGCGGTGAACCAGGCGGCGAGTTCGGCGCGGTTCTTGCATCCGGTCTTGCGGTAGATCCTGGTGACGTTCTGCTCGACCCAGGAGACAGTGAGGTTGAGCTTGCCGGCGATGTCGGCATTGGTGGCACCGCTGACTTTCATCGCGGCGATGCGCAGTTCGCGCGGGTCGAGGATCTCGGGCTGGGACGAATCCTCGTCATCCAGCATCTTGGCGAAGATCTCGTCCTTGGAGAGTTTGGTTCCTTCTTCGTAAGCCTTGCGGTATGCCGGGAAGCCGATCTCGGCGATGATTTTCTTGGCGGCCTTGTCCCGCCATTCCTTGAATGGTTCGAGGCCGCGGATCAGGACGCCGTGCCGGTCCTGCAGCTTGATCGCGCCGCCGAGCAGGACCGCGGCGAGGCGGAAGTCGGAGACGGTTTCGCCGTTGAACGCCAGCCACCATGCCTGCACCTCGACGTCCCAGATTGGCCCCCATCCGTCGCCGAGGCCGAGCTGCGCGTCCAGCACCCCCGGCAACACGTCGGCCATGACGCTGCACGCGGGGAGCGCTGTGGCCCACCTTCCCCAGCTGCCGCCCCAGACGGAGCCGTGCTTGAGGGCGTGGCCGAGGCATTCCTGCGTGGCAGCGTCGGCGATCTCGGCCGGGCCGAAAACGCCGGCGCCCAGCGCGCGCAGCAGCAGCGCCATGTGGCAGTCGCCCTCGAGGCCCATTTCGGAGAACTGCGCGGCCGCTTCGGCCAGTATGTCCAGAGCGTCGGTGTTGTTTTTCGAGAAGAGTTCATAGGTTCCCTTGGCCGCGAGCACCGCCGGCATGGGGCCGATATCGCCGAACTCCTTGACGAGGCGCTCCATCTCCTCGAGACGTCGTCGAGCGCCGTCTTTGTCGCCCAAGACCACGCGCATGAACACCAGGACCGACAGCGCCGCGATCCGCGGCAGCGTTGCCTTGCCGGGGTGGGCGAGCAAGCCTTCGATCCATGCCCCGATTTCGGCTTCGACGGCGTAGAAGAACTGCACTCTGACCCGGAGCACGTCAGTGCAGATCATCAGGCCGCGGTCGATCTGCCCGGTCTCTTTGCACCACCAGACCGCGCCGAAGGTGTTCTGCAGCTCGGTCCGGACGTCATTGAGCACCTTCGGCTCGTCGGGCCCGAACCAGGCGAGCGCCGCGCGGGCGCTGAACTTCTCCACCCACGCGCAGTGCCGCTCCTGCAGCTGCTGCTCGTCCTCGACTCCGGCCTCGCACATCTCGCCGAACTTCATCTTGCCGTACTCGCGCAGCGTGCCGTGCTGATTGTGGCGGCCGTCGGGACTCGCCGGCCGCACGACCGATCGGCTGACCAACTCGTCGAGCAGGCTGACGACGTCGGCCGCGGCGATGGGGCCCCCGCTGCACACTGCTTCCGCCGCGTCGAGGGTGAACGAGGCACCGCTGAAGACGCTGAGGCGCGCCCACAGCAGCTGCTGCTCGGGCGTGCAGGCGTCCCAGTGGCTGGTCACCAGCTCCATCAAGTTCTGCTGTTGACGGGGGAGCCCCACGGTACCGCTCGCTGCCCGCAGTGACAGGAGCCTGTTCTTCCCGTGGATCTCGAGCACGGCAGCGGGGAGCCGGACTCGCAGCTGGGTGGCCAGCAGTTCGAGGAACAGGGGAAGGCCTTCGGTCATCCGCACGAGTTCGACGACAGCCGCCCATTGCTTGGGCTCCGCGAGAACCTCGTCGCGGAGCCCGGCCGCCTTCGCGCGGTCGAGGAAGACTTGCATGGCGGCGGCACCGGTGGCCTTGTCTCGGGAGTCGTCCGTGCAGGGCACGTCCAGCGGCCTGAGCTGGACCAGGTATTCGCCCACCAGGTTCAGGAACGCGCGGGACGTGGTGACGACCTGCAGCGCTGGTGTGTTGTTCAACAGCCCGAAGATCACGTCGACGACCACGCCGACATTCGGTTCGCAGTTGTCGAGCACCAGCAATGTCCTGCGCTCGCCGATGCCCTCGACGAGGACCTCCATCAGGCGGTCGAAATCGGTGCTGTCGGTGTGGTGGTCGAGCTTCAGGGCGGACGCGATCTCCTGACAGATCCTGCGTCGCAGGACGACTTTGAGGCTCTGGTCGTTGTGCTCGGTCGTCGGCACCGCCTGTGGAGCTCGGATGTCGGCAGCGGCGGTCGGCGCGTCGCCGGGACGGCGGTACGCCGCGACGGTCGCGGGTGAGAGCAGCTCGAAGATGTGTTCCAGGCGGACGAAAGCGATCGCCTGGTACTCGCCGGTCTCGGCCATCCGGTCGTGGAGTTCGGCCGCGACGCGGGTTTTGCCCACCCCGCCCACGCCGCACAGGTTGACCAACCGTCGTCTGGGGTTGGCGAGCGTCCTGGTCAGTTCGTCCAGGGTGTCCTGACGGCCGACCAGCGTGGTGATCGCCTGGACTGCTCGCGAATCGACGTGAACCATCGGCCAACCCCTCCCCGGGTTGATGAATGGAAGCCGCGCGGGGAGTATGTCGCTGCCGATCGTCCCCGGCGCAAATCTCGCACATAGTAACGAGCCAGCGTCCACACGTGGCCGAATATTCGGGCGATGCGGAGGCATGTCGCGGCGTCCCAACCCGATCGGAGTCCCCGCATTCAGATATGTGAACGGCCCCTTCGTGGAGGTTGCCGGAAAAAGGGGTACCCCTTTCGCGAGCCCCTTCCCGAATCGTGCAGAACCCCAGCGTTCTCCCGGAATCCATGCTTCGTCCCCTTGAACCCGGATGCGGATCCGGTGACGGGAAGGGGTTTCCTCCGCCGGGAGAGGGGGCACGGGGGGTGTTTTCCCCGCCGTCGTCACCCACAGTGAAGGCGGACCCTGTCCCGACTCCCCCGCGATGGAGAACCTGTTGATGTCGCCTTCCGCTGAACCCGGACCGATCGGCTACGACCCGGACGAGCAGTCCTGGGGGTCGGCGACCGGATCGCGGCCCCCGTTCGTCGACCGTCTCGACGGCTCGCTCACCCTCGATCAGGTTCTGCTGCGCGAGGCCGGTCGCGACCTGGGCCGGCAGTGCGAGGCACAGCCCGCCGCGGTGCTGCGCCCCGGAAGCGTCGAGGACATCTGCCGCGTCATGGCCCGCTGCGACGAACTCGGTCTCCCCGTCGCCGCGCAGGGCGCCGCGCACACGGTCGGGGGCCAGCGGCTGGTCGAGGGCGGAATCGCGATCGACATGACCGTCCTCAAGGACGTCAGCGCCGACGACTTTGCTCCCGACTACAGCTACATCGACGTCCCCGCCGGGATTCTGTGGGCCGACCTGGTCCCGCTTCTGATCAGCCACGAGGTGCAGTTCGCCGGCGGGATGACCGGCTACTTGGGACTCTCCGTCGGCGGCACCCTCTCCGTAGGCGGCGTTTCCAACATGCCGCAGGTCGGTGCGCAGGTGGACTACGTCCTCGGCCTGGAAGTCGTCGTCGCGAACGGAACCCGGCTCTGGTGCTCGGCCACGGAACATCCCGATCTGTTCGACAGCGCGCGCGCCGGCCTCGGCCAGGCCGGGATCGTGACCCGGGCCCGACTGCAGCTCACTCCCGCTCCGCCCACGGTCGCGTCGGTCGTGATCGTCTACGACGCGCTGGCCGCTGCCTTCGCCGGCATGCGGGCCGCGTGCTCGCAACCGGCAGTTGACGAGGCGTTCGTCATGATCATGCCGCCCCAGCCGGGAGGCGCGCCGCTCTTCCATCTTCATGTGGCCTGTTACGGCTCGGACGGGATCGACGTTCTGGGGAACGCGATCGACAAGTTGCCCGCGTCGGCCGGATCCTCGCAGATGCAGGTGCTGAAGATGCGCGACCACCTCTGCCAGTTCACCCGGCAGATCGACCAGTGGCGGCGGGAAGGCTGGGATGACCGCATCAAACCCTGGTTCGACATCTTCCTGCCAGAGAACACGGCCGAATCCTTTGTGGGCGACCGGCTCGGCGAGATGACCGAGGCCGACTGGAGCGACCAAGGATTCGTGCTGATCTTCCCGCATCTGAGAAGCGCCTTCCGCAGCCCCGGTCTTGCGCTGCCGGACCCAGTCGATCCGGGCAACCGCAACGAGATCGTGTATTTGTTCGACGTCCTCAACGTCTCGCCCGGGACCGCGTCGGCCGCGTACCAGGCAGACCAGGAGGCCCGCAACGAGCATTGGATGAGCGAAGGTCGCAAGGCCGGCGGGAAAATCTATCCGATCGGCGCGATGAATCCCCGGACATTCGACTGGCGGGCGCACTACGGGACCTCCTGGCCGGACGTGCTGGCCGGGCGGCAACGCTACGGAAGCCCGCGGCTGACGCCGGGCCTGTGCATGCCCCGGGACTGAACCCGGTCCGTGGCGACAGCCGTGACCCCCTGGTCGGCAAAAGGACCAGGGGGTCACGGCTGTCGTCTGTTGCGGACCGGGTTCGGGGCTCGAGCCCCTTCATCCCCAGCGGTGCTGCCGTGGATCCCCAGCTGACCCCAGCGCCACCCGTGTCCGAAAAAGGGGTTTCCCTGCCGGACCCCTTTCCGACCCCAGTCCGGATCCGTCGAAACCATTGCGCATTTTCCGACGCGAAAAGGGTTTTGGGTCGTGTGACGGGGGTGTCACCCGTTGCAGTCGTCATTACGGGAGGCAACAGTTCTGACTATGACATTCGCCCTTCCTGTGGCGTCGCGAAACCGCCCCCAGGCACGCCCGGAACCGGAGTGCGCGGCGACGGCTGGCTCTGTACTGCGGTGGCAGCAGGCCGGCGGGGGGCGGCATGCGCGGTGCACCGCCAAGAACGCGACGGGCATCCGAGCCGGCGAATCGTTCATCGCATTGTGCGGAGAAGCCGTTACAGCGAATCGCAGTGACGTTCACGCCGAGGGCGGGGTATGGCTCAACCCCACCTGTCCCCGCTGTACCTCGAATTGGAAACGGTTGATGCCGAGCGCGACAGGCGAACTCGCGATCGCCCCCGACACGGCCCTGCGGATTCTCGTCGGCGATCGCGGTGCCGCTGGCACTGCTGCGCCAACTGACCACACCCCAGCGGTCCTTTCCGGACCGGCCCGACTCCCAGCCTAAGGAAACCGATGACGCTCGACACTTCTGCACGCCCACACCGCCCTCGCCGCAGCGCGCGCCGCACAGCCCTGCTGGCCCTCGCCGCAATGACCGCCGCGTCGTCGCTGCTCGCCACATCCCCCGCGGTCGCCGCGGCGACCGGGCGCACCTGCCATGAAGTCGAGATGCCTGTCGCTTCGGGCCTGGTAAGCGGGACGGTGCACGGCACGCTGTGCTCCCCGGCGACGGGGACGCCGCGCGCGTTGCAGATTCTGGTGCCCGGCGGCAGTTATAACCGCCATTACTGGGACGGCGTGGGGGTGCCCCAGTACAGCTACACCGCCCGCGCGAACGCGGGCGGCTATGCGACGTTGGCGATCGACCGGCTCGGCACCGGCGACAGCACGAAACCCTTGAGCGCGCTGGTCACCGACACGGTGCAGACCGACGCGATCCACCAGGTGATCGCTCGCGCTCGCGCCGGCACCCTGGACTCCCACCGGTACTCCCGCGTCGTGCTGGCCGGGCATTCGCTGGGCAGCCTGCAGTCCGTGCTCGCGGCGACACGGCACCCCGGAGACGTCGACGCGGTCGTCCTGTCCGGCTACTCGCATCACGTCAGCCTGACCGAAACCGTGCGGCTGCTGGGAACCACCCACCCGCGAACCCTGGAACTGTCCTCTTTGGACCCAGGGTATTTCACCACCATTCCGAACATGCGCGCCTCGATGTTCGATGCCGCAGACGATGTGGCACCCGAGGTCGTCGCCGCGGACGAGGCCGGGCGCGACCAGTTCTCCGCCGCCGAGGTTCCCCTCGCGCTGCTCGGCGGGCTCGCTCCGGCCACCACCCGCGCGATCGGCGTTCCCGTGCTGGTCGCCAACGGCGGCAAGGACACCTGGGCCTGCCCCGGATCCCTGTGCGCGTCCGCGGACTCGCTGCGAGCGTCCGAACAGGACGCGTACTCGCGTCCCGTGAGCGCCTATGTTCTGCCGCGCGCCGGACACAGCCTCGCGATCGCTGCCGACGGCAGCCAGTTCGCCGACGCGGTTGTGGCCTGGCTGGACCGAATGCTTCCCGGAGGCACCCGATGACCACTCGCGTGGCATGGGACACCCCGACCCAGCGCGAACCCAAACTGCTGCCGCTGTGCCCCACAACCGAGCAACTTCACGCCGTCTACGCGGGAACGAAACCTCCCTTCCCCGGGCACGGCCGGGGCATCCGCCGCCGCGTGCTGCGCCGGTGCACACCGCTCGCGAAAACCGTGGAGTCTGCGAGCGGGTGGCGGTGCGAGTACTGCGTCTGCGGCGGCACGCGGTGGGTCAGGGTCAACCCCGACACCGGCCAGAAAACCCGATGGCGTCGCCAAAACACGCCGGTGCCTCGCTAACCGCACCGAATCCAATGCTGCATCAACACATCTTCAGGAGATTGCGATGGTTCACCTTCTCGACCGGCCCCAGACAGCATCGGACCTGGTTTTCGTCCACGCGGTAGGCAGCGCCCCGGCCACATCCGGCAGCCAGTGGCACCTCGACCACCGCTGCGGCGCCCAGTTGCTGGGCCTGCCGTGCCCCGAGCCCAGGAACTGGGTCGTCGACTGGCTCAAGGCTCTCGAGTTCGCTTCCGGCATCCGCAAGGTTCGCGCCGGAGATTGCCGGGGCTACGATCAGGTGCCCTGCTACGCGCCTGAGGACGGCGTCGAGCTGGACCCCGCGAGCCTGGCCCTGGGACGCCCCAGCCTGGTCGAGGAAGCCATCGCCACCCGCGACCAGCTGGTCGGCGACGCGATCCCCGAACGGCTGCAGGTGAGCATTCCCAACGCGTTGGACCTCGCGTACTTCGCGTCCGGGTCGGTCGAGGCCGCCCCACAGTGGCTTCCGGCGCTGCAGACCATGCTCGCCGGCGAGATCGCCGAGATCGACCGGCGGTGGCGCGACCAGGTGCTGCTGCAGCTGGAAAGCCCGGCCATCCTGATGAGCTACCACCAGACCCCGCGCGAGGCCTGGGCGGAGCTGACCGAACAGCTCGTCGCCCAGGTCGCGTCGGTGCTCGCCGTCGCGCCGCGCGCGGCATGGGTACTGCACCTGTGCTACGGGGACCTGGAGCACCAGCCGGTGTTCACGCCGACCGACCTCGACGCGCCGGTGATGTTCCTCCGCGCCCTCGCGCAGCGGCTGACCGCACTGGGGATCGAGATGCCGATCGCGCACATCCCGGTGGCGTACGGCGACGCCGCGCCCCCCGTCGATCCCGCCTACTACGAAGTTCTGCGACAGCTGCGCGAATCCGGGATCCGGGTCGTCGCCGGCGTCGTGGCCGAGCACCACCCGGAAGCGAGCGCCATGGCGGCGTCGTTGATCGCCGAGGTCCTCGGCGATCTCCTCGCGGCGGTCGCCGCGGCGTGCGGGCTGGGCCGCCGCACCCCCGAGGACGCCGCCGCGAGTCACCGGCTGTCCGCGCGCATCGCCGAGCTCCTGAACGCCCGCGTCCGGCGCCCGGCCGCCGCGTGAGCCCCGTGCACCGCCCCCGGCCACCCGCCTGCGGACGACGACCAGACATGTCCACCAAGGAGCGACATGACCGCACAACCAGACCAGCGCGGCGATTTCCGCGCGGCCCCGACGCCTGAACACACCGCCGGGAACGGCCTCTGCACCGATCGTCTCCAGCCGTCGCCGCCCGACACCGAGCACGACGGCTGGGATTGCACGCGACCGCCCGGCCACACCAAACCGGACGCCGGCGGCACCGCCCACCGGGCCAAGGACGGTACGGAATGGTGACCGCAGGCACCGTGCGAGGACGCACCGTCCGAGAACACACCGCGCGCTACCGGGTGGTCCCGTCGGACTCGGTGCGCACGCTCGCGCACCGAGGCCGGGAATTCCTGCGCAAACCTGCGGTCATGGCCTCGGCCAAACTGCTCGAGCTGGGGGAGGGGATCTGCATGGAGGCGCTGCGCGAGAGCCTCCGCCCCGAGCAGTGCAGCCTCGGCACGCGCCAGCTCGCCGCGCACCACGGCGCGGTCTGGATCGGCGATACGCTCGCGATCACGGCCCGCCGCGTCGGCGGCGAGGACCCGCGCAGCGAGTGGTACGTCGCCATGACCGCAATACCCGCCGACGACGAGAAGCCTCACCTTGCCTGGGAAGGCATGCTCTCGTTCGTCGTCGTCGACCTGCGCCGTTTCGAACAGCAGAGGACGAGCCCCCGGCAGCCGGCCGCCGCGCAGCAACCGCGCCGGAGACTGGTCCGCCACCGGTAGCCGGACACGCCGCGGCCGTCGCGCCCGCGGCGGCGTCTCCCCGCGGCCTTGCCGCACCAGACAGACCACCGCGCTGTTTCCTGAGACTGCCCCACGGCACAGCCGCACCCCCGACGACGAACGCGGCACGAAGACCGCTGCGCCGCAACGAGAAGGAGGACGTGACGTTCCGGCCCCGGCGATGCCCGGGGCCGAGGGGCGAGCCGGTCGCCCCCGATGCACGCAACGAACACGCTGTCCACGGTTGGGGAGGACCTGATGGCAGACAACAACGAGTTTGGCGCGATCCTGCGTGCTGAACGGGAGAAAAGGGAACTCGGCCTGCGCGAATTCGCGGCGGCCATCCACTATTCGCCGGGCCACGTGTCCAAAGTGGAACTCGGCCACGCCGATCCCAGTCCGGAGTTCGTGAAAGCCTGCGACCTGAAGTTGCTGGTCGATCCGCCGCTGATCGACCGGGTGGCGTTCACCCCCCGGCAGGCCGCACGGTTCACCGCCGTCCGCCCGGCGCAGCTGCCCGAGCCGCCGGGCGCTCTCGTCGGTCGCGACGACGAGCTGGACATGCTCACCCGCCACTTCGAGACCGCTCCGCCGTCCGCGGACGGCGGAGCGGTGCTCCTGCACGGGCCGCCGGGCATCGGCAAGACCGCCCTGGCCCTGCGGTGGGCCCGCGACCACGCGTACAAATACCCTGACGGCCACCTGTTCGCCGACCTGCACGGCTACCGCGGCGAGGGAACGAGCCACGCCGACGGCATCCTCGAGGACTGGCTGCGCGCCCTCGGGATGTCGGCGGGCCAACTACCCGAGACGCCCGACGAGCGCGCCGCACTGCTGCGCACCGTCCTGGCCGGGAAACGGATCCTGGCCGTGCTGGACAACGTCGCCAATGCCGCGCAGATCGCACCGCTGCTGCCCGCCATCCCCAACGCGGCCGTGCTGGTCCTCAGCCGCGGCGAGCTGGCGGGCGCGATGCCCGAGGCCGCGCGGCTGAAGCTGGGCGGGCTGGGCCCGGAGCACGCACTGCAGATGCTGGCCGGGATCGACGGATCCGGCCGGATCGACGCCGAACCGGCGGTGGCCGCGGACCTGGCCCGCGCCTACGCGCCGCTGCCGCTGGCGCTGCGGCTGCTGGGGGAGTACATCGCGGCCCGGCCCGAGGACGACCTGACAGACCTGGCAGCCGGGGCGGCACGCGACCTGCCGCGGGAGGCGCGCGCGCTGCGCGAGGCCTTCGCCTGGAGCTACAGCCGGCTCCCAGGCCCCGCAGGCCTGCTGTTCCGGATGCTCGGCCTGCACGCCGGCGCCGAATTCGGGCTCGGCGCTGCCGCCGCGATGATCGGCCGCGCCGAGCCCGAGACCGCGCCGCTGCTGGCCGACCTGGTCACGGCCCGCCTGCTGCAGCCGTTGCCCGGGAACCGGTACCGGTTTCACGACCTGCTCCGCGGTTTCGCCGCCGACCTGGCGTCGGCGACGCTGCCCGAGGACGTGCGCACACGGGTCACGACGCGGGCCATGTCGTGGTACCTGCACTCCGCTGGAGCGGCTGCTGCGGTGCTGGCCCCGGAGGGAACCCGGCCCGCCGTGCCCGCCCTGCCCCCCGCCGCTGCGCGCGTCACGCCGCAGACGTTCGCCGCGGACGAGACCGACCAAGCCCTCGCGTGGTTCGACACCGAAGCCGACAACCTGCTCGCGGCCGCCGAACAGGCCTACGACCTCGACATGCACCGGGAGGCATGGCTGCTTCCGGTGGTGTCGTCCCCATGGCTGCACCTGCGCGAAGCCTGGCGGCACTGGATGCGCGGCGCAGCAGTCGGCCTGATCGCCGCGCGCCGCGCCGGAGACCGCGCCGGGGAGGCCTGGTGCCTGCACAGCTGCGGCCGGGCCCACCAGGAGCTGCGGCGCCTCGACCACGCGCGGCGCAGCTTCACCGCCGCCGCCGCGATCCGCCAGGAAATCGGCGACCACGGCGGCCTGGCATGGTCGACCCTCGAACTCGGCGCCGTCCTCCTCGGACAAGGACACCCGGCCCAGGCGCGCGAACACCTCGAGCGGTCCCTGCAGCTGTTCGACACCCACCGGATGCGCGGCGGCGTCGCCGTGGCCCGGATCTGGCTGGGCAGGCTGCACCGCGAACTCGACGACCTCACGGCCGCGGCCGCGCAGCTGGGCGCGGCGCGGGAGCTGTTCGTTTCGCTCGGCGACACCGCCGGCGAAGCCCTGGCGCTGGCGTGCCTGGCACAGGTGCAGCGCGCCGAGGGCGACCTGCACGGCGCCCTGCACCGCCTCGACCGGTCGCTGCAGCTGCGGACCGCCGCCCGCGACCTCGGCGGCGAGGCCAGAGTGCAGACCTTCCGGGCCCAGGTGCTTGGCAAGATGGGGGAGAAGCGGCTGGCGCGCCGAGCCCTGTCCCAGGCCCTGCAGCTGTTCGAGCGGCTGCGCGACCCGCGCGCCGCCGACGTCCGCGCCCAACTGGCCGTGCTCGACCTGACCGGCCTGCACACGACGGCGGCATCAGGATGTCTGCCCGCCGCGTGCTGAACCCTGTGGCGCAGGCACAGGCCGGGCGCGCGCGGGAGACGATCGCCGGATCGGCTCCCGCGCGGCCCCGGCGGGCGGGAAAAGCGGAACCGCCCGGACGGAAACCGGAACAGGAAACAGCGGTGCCGGTCTGGAAACGGCCGAACCCTTTTCATTCCCCCCGTCAGAGCCAATAGTCGAAGGTGAATCCGAGCACGAACGCCGTCCGCAAAGAGGGATCGTGAACAGGCACCAGAACGCCGAACAGCACAGCCGCCGCAGCCCATCGCCGCGCCAGTCTGCACTGCCCTCGCCGCTCGGAAACCGGCCACGGCACAGAGAACCACGCGCCCGCCGCAAGGCCGGTACCAACGCGAGCCACAACCCGGAAAACGACATGGGGCCGAGCAGCGGGATCGCCGGTCCCGTCCCGGAACCGCCGCACGAGGACCCGGCTTTCCCCGGAGAGAAAAACCGAGACGGGCCGCGGCCATGACCGCAGACAGCGTTTCCCAGACCCGGACCGGCTCCGTTTACCGAACGGATCCGGCCACCGACCACCGACCTGCCACCCGGCCCCGAGCCGGGTAGGCCGCCCCGGCCGAGCCCAGACCGGCGCGCGACGACACACCCGCGCCTGCTCGGCCGACCGGACTCGCCTCTGTCGCCTTCCGCGAGCGAGTCCACCCAACCGCCCTGAGCGGGCGTCCCTCGCCGCGGCTGCCACCCCCACCCGGCAGCCGCGGCGCGGGACCAACGTCCGCAGCGACGGCGCCGAGGCCGCACAGCCTCACCGCCACCCCAGGCGCCGTCGCTCCTCGGCCAAGGTCAGGGCCACAGCAGGGGCCGGGCCTGCGGACATCCCCCGTCCGCGCCCGGCCCCGCCTCCGTCGTCCCCGCACCCCGGCGCACCGCCGCCCTGGAGAGACAGCCCATGACACCGCGCCACCTGCCGCTGTGGACGCATTCCGAGAACGGTCTCGGCATCCGCGTCGGGCACCGCCGCGACCCGGACCTGCTCCCGCAAGCGATCGCCGAGCACCTGATCGCCGCAGGCGGCCCGGGCACCTCCGCTGACCCCGGACACGACCTGCTCGCGCTCGAAGCCCGGTTCCGCGCCGACATCGCCGACGCCGCAACAGATCTCGCCGCCGCCGAGAAACTCGTCCAGCAGCGGCGTACCGACCTCGCCGCCGCCCGGCCACGCCTGTCGCCCTCCGCCCGCCGCCGGCGCAAGCAGACCGAACAGGACTTCGCCGCCGCGACCGCGCAGCATGCCACCGCGGCCACAACCCTCGAACGCCGCCGACGGCTGCAGCGGATGCTGCGCGAGTACGTGATCGGGCTGAACCTGCGCTCGGGACTGCTGGCCGAGGCCGCCCGCGGCTGGAGCCGCTCGCCCGACATCCCCGGCTCCGCGATCGTCTTCGACAGCGAAGAGCGCTTCCTCGCCGCCGACTCCCGCCGAACCGACCCCGCGTTCGGGCTCCCGCTGCTGACCGGAGACGACTTCGGCCGCCAGTGGCGTCGCGACGGCGACGAAGACCCTGCCGCCGCCCCGGAACGGTCCGGAACCTGGACCGTCCTCTATCTGCCCCGCGCCGGGGAAATCTGCGCGACCCGCCGCCACCCGCATCTGGAGAACCAGGTGTGGCTGCTGGGAAGCGGATTCCGCGACCCCGTCGCCGCGCACACCCTGCTCACCGACCTGGAAACGCGGATGCAGCAGCCCAACTCGCTGATCCTCGCCGCCGAGCGCGTGAACGCCGCCCGCGTCGCCGGATCCCCGCAGCGCCTCCCGGCTCCCGTCGAATAGCCCGAAAGCCCTCGGCCTGCCGCGGTGACCGCGCCCGCGGCAGGCCGACCACCACCCGCCGCACCACCACCCGGTCCGGACGTGCACGCACGCATGCCGTCGGGCCCCCAACCATGCAAAGGAAATCACCATGATCGCCAAAACCGCAGCCAAAACAGCCCTGCTCGGCGCGCTCGCCTTCGCCAGCATCTCCGGCGCCGCTCCGGCATCGGCATCCGCCGCCCGCCTCGCCGCCGCGACCGGCGAGCCGGCCGTCACCATCACCCTCGGGCTGCCCGACAGCAGCACGCCCCAGGCCCCGGACCCGTCGCAGGCCGACCCGAACCCCGCCTCCGCGCCGGCACACGCTCCCCGAGCCGATGCCGCCGCCCGGAGCGCGGCCGTCGTCTGGCACTCGGCCATCTCCGAGGCCTCCGGGCTGCGGATCCGCAAGTCCCACCCGAACGGCCGAGTCCTGGCCACCGTCCCGCGATACGGCGCCATGTGGGTGTCGTGCAAGCAGAACGGCTGGTACCGCGTGGCCTACCACAGCGGCCGCGGCTGGATCTACGGCTGGTCCTCGTCCAGCCTGATCGAGATCGACCCCGACGCCTCCATCCCGCAGTGCTGACGCGCCGTGCACCGATCCCGCCCGATCCGAGAAAGCTGAACGCCCTCCGTCCGCGCCCGCCGAAATCCGGGCCCTGACGCACAACTCGCCGCCTTCGCCGCAACGCCAGGGCGGCGACCCGACGCGGAACCACCGCGTCAGCAACCACAACTGAATATCGTCACCAACGCCGACGGTCCTGCCTCGCCCACGCGGCAGGGCAGAACCGCTAGGCGTGGAAATGAGCACCGATGCACCAGCTCCTCCAGGGCGACGCCCTGTCCGTCCTCGCCGACGTCGCCGCGGAAACCGTCGACGCCGTGATCACCGACCCGCCCTACAACTCCGGCGGACGCACCAGCGGCGAACGCACGACAGCGTCCGCTCGCGGAAAATACGTCAGCAGCGACGCACAGCACCAGCTCGCCGACTTCGCCGGCGACAACAAAGACCAGCGCTCCTACACCCACTGGCTCGCCCTGATCCTCGGCGAATGCCTGCGCACCGCACGCGAAGGTGCGGCCGCGCTGGTGTACTGCGACTGGCGGCAGCTGCCCGCCACCTCCGACGCACTGCAAGCCGCAGGCTGGACATGGCGCGGCGTCGTGGTCCACCACAAGCCGATCGCCCGGCCGCGTCGCGGAGGATTTTCCCAGAACACCGAATACCTGCTCTGGGGAAGCAACGGACCCGTGCTGCCCGACCGCAACCCGGTCTCCTTGCCCGGCCTGGTCTCCGGATCACAGCCACGCGGCCAGAACCGGCTCCACATCACGCAGAAACCCCTCGACGTGATGCGCCAGCTCGTGCAGATCTGCCCGCCCGGCGGCACCGTCCTCGACCCGTTCGCCGGCGCAGGCACCACCGGCGTCGCCGCGCTCGCCGAAGGCCGCGACTTCATCGGCATCGAACTGTCCCCGCACTACCACGCCATCGCGTCAGCCCGCCTGGCCGAAGCAGAAGGACCGTGAAATCCCGCGTGCCCGTCCTGCGGCACACCGCAAGCCACGAACCCTTCGCCCGGACACGGCCGGCGCCAAACCGCGCAACCCCGCGAGCCCCGGCAAGGAACGCACGATGATCCGCACCGTGATCGAAAACGTCCAGGTGCGCCTGACCTGTCTCGAGGACGGGACACTGCAGTCAGCGGCAATCGAGTACCGCGGCGCAGAGCTGGCCAACATCGATGATGTGGTCGACGACTCGGGCGTCGTGGCCGACTACATCGCCAGAAGCCTGCTGCGCATGCTTCCCGGCGACACGGTAGCACCGGCGTAATCCCGGTTCCCCCGGCGACACAGTAGCGTGTGGACACAACCTCGACAGGGAGAGGACGAGGCAATGAGGCCACGGTGCGCCGTCTATGTCGACGCCGGGTACGCACTGGCCGCCGCGGCCGCCAGGGTCAGCGGCACGTCCCTGCGCGACACCGTCGAGGTCGACTACGAGCGGATGATCGAGGCGTTCGTTGAGCACGCCGAGCACGAATCCGGTCTCGAACTGCTGCGCGTGCACTGGTACGACGCGGCACGAGACGGAGTGCCGGACGCGACGCAACAGCAGATCGGCCTGCTGCGACGGGTGAAGCTGCGGCTGGGCCGCATCGGATACGACGGCGAACAGAAAGGCGTGGACCTGAGGATCGGGCTCGACCTCGTTGCGGCCGCGGGGAAATCCGCGGTCGAGGTCGTGTACCTGGTGTCGGGCGACGGAGACCTGGCCGAGGCGGTCGAAGAAGCCCAGCCGCACGGCATGCGCGTCTTCCTCCTCGCGATACCCACCAAGACCGGCGAACCCCGCGGCATCAGCCGACACCTGCAAACCGCCGCCGACGGGCTGGACGTGATCGACGCCGAGGCCCTCGACAGCGCGGTCACGCCGCGGCTCGCAGTCGTCGCGAACGCTGTCACCCCGAAACCCGCTGCTGCCGGACCGCGACCGAAGCCGACGATGCTGGCGGACAAAAAAAGGAACCGCGGCCGCCGACCGCGGCGGTCATCGCGCATCCCGCCCGTGCCGAACCCTCCCCGGCCAGCGCGGAACTGGTGTACTCCAGCAGCACCGTCGGCGGTTCTGGGCCCGCCTCCGGCCACGAGTACGACGATCGCGTGGCCGAGGCCGTCGACGACGTCGTGGACAACGTGCTGCGCACATGGCTCGGGGGCGACCTCGGCAAGCAACGCGCGGAATGCGCGGCGATCAGGCCCTCCATACCCCACCACGTGGACAGGGCGCTCCTGCGCGACTTGTCCTTCGCCCTGGCCGTCAACGACCTCAACGATCCGATGCGCCACCTTCTCCGCGCCCGCTTCTGGAACGCCGTCGACCGTCGCTTCCTCGGCTAGCCGCACGGGGCTGCCACGGCACGCTTCCGGGCCGCCGACCCAACGACCGTGCCGCTGCTCGCTTGATCGGCGTCCGTGGTCCGGCAACGGAATCGCTGCCCGGGCGCCGCAAAGACCTGTCGGCATCGAACCGGCCACTCGTCAACGCACGGTTCGTGCGGCTGTCCCGGCGAAGACCGGACGCGCATTCGCGACGGGAATGGAGATGACAGCGGTTCCCTGGTAAATGCTCGACAGCGACAGCGACTACGGCCCTTGGGTGGGGAGACCAATCCGGACACGGGAAACAGTGCACGCGCCACCCATGCCTCCCGACGAGGAAGAACGGGCGGCGCCCCTCTTGCACAACGCCGCCGGAACAGACCACCCCGGCGTGCACGCCACCTCCTGCGTGACCGTCGTCGCCAGCAACGACCTTGTTGCGGTGGGCTTTCACTGCGAGTTCTGCTGAGCCGACGCGCGGGACCCGTCCGGAGAGCCGGACGTCCGCGCGGCGCGCGAACGTTGCCGCAGGCGCAGAATACGTCGCCTGCACGGAGAGAAAGAGAGAACTGACGTGGAACGCGAAGGAGTTCGGCGCGAAGGGTTCGAGAAGTTCACCGGCGCGCACATGAAAGTCGTCTACGTGCCGAAGCGCGCGGAGGAGGGGTTCCCTCCCTGGCGCAGCGCGGACGGCCAGTTCTTTATGGACAACGAGGTCGAGGAAGTCGAGCCCGGAAAGTTCGACAACGAGGGGTTCCCCGTTTCCGGGGCGTGACGCCGGCAGGAAACCGGGCGCGCGGTCCGGGCCGGCCGTGTCATGCCGTCGTGTGCGCGTCGGCGTCGCAGCGGCGTCGATGGGGACGAGGCCGGTGGCGGTCCGCGCCGCCGTCGCTCGTCGTCGTCAACACGGGGAGCCCAGATGGACCGATCCGGTGCCTGCCTCGCCCGAGCGGCACGAGTACGGTGAGCAGCCCGCAGGCGACCCCTCCTCCAGCGAACGGAGAAGGTCGCCCTGCGCTGAGGCCATCTCGTCTGCGGTCGGCTTGTCGATCGGAGCCACGTCCAGCGGAAGCCTCGACGCGTGCAGATACCGCTTCCCTTTCAACCCGGGCATGGTGCGGAATGCCCGGTCGAACGCGACAGCCCGCTGCCATTCCCGCGGACTGCGGTCCCGCAGGTGCCGCCAGTACCGGTTGCCGTGGAGCGGGCACTGGATGCATGCCGACCTCACCGGCTGGCGTCCGTTCCGGCGGATCAGGTCTTCGCAGTCCTTGCGAGTCATCCCCAAGTCCGCCAACGGGTAGATCGGGGTGGTGGTGCGGGCGAAACCGGCCGTGGTCGCGCGGTCGAGGATCTCGTCGGCAGAGAACCCGATGATGTGGCGGACCGTCGAGCCCTTCGGAGCGGACCCGACACGGTGGCGCGTTCCGGTTCCCCGGCACACGCTGCACGGTCCGACGCCCGCTGCTGCGTCCCACGGCGCGACGCGCTCGCCTGTGCCGTCGCAGAACCGGCAGTGTTCGCCCCATTGTCGGGCGCCGAGCAGGATCCGGATCTGCCGTTCGATCGGCTCGATTTTGTACCTGCCGGTGCATTCCCGTTTGATCCGGCCCCGGTCGATCTTCGTGTAGGTGTGCGAGCGGGTGACGATCCGGCCTTCGGCCCGGCAGGCAAGGTGCGGTGCCGGGACCGCGGCGAGACCGGTCTCCCGCAGCATCAGTCGAGCGATCTCGTCGCCCGGTGCCGCCGGGTCGTCGTCGCGGTCGCCCGTGCACAGGTCGCAGTCTCCGCCTCCGACATGGGTGTCGGCGTGCCGCGCGATCTCCCCGGCGGTGACACCGGGGGCGAACTGGCGCAGCGCTTTCACCCCTCGTTCGCCGCCGACGCCGAACACCTTGCCCCATTCGCAGGCGCAGCGGTCCCACCACAACGGGACTGCCATCGTCGTCTCGATCGCGGTGAACGCCGGCAGCGTCGCGTACACCTGCCGGTCCAGCACGTCGCGCATCAAACTCACGTGTTCGTCCCGGCCCACCACATGGAACGGGACGCCGATTTCCCGGAATCCGTCGGCCAGGAACCGGACGGTTTCGTACACCTCGGCGGGTTCGTCGCCGGTGTCCGCGAAGATCGCCGCATCGGGCTTGGGGACCGCCCCGTCGCGCATCAGGAAGTACAGGGCGGTCGACTGCGTGCCCGCGCCGCATCCGAAGGTGACCAGATGCTTCGCCATCAGATGTCCTCATTCTGGGCGTATGCCCGGTGTTTCGAGCTGCGCGGTACCTGCCTGGCGGTCAGGGCGCGCGATAGCGGTGGTTCCGGAACGCGGGATTGCGGGTTGGCCAGCGGACAGATGCACCGCGCTGCGGCGACCTCGCCGAGCAACGCTGTCGGGATCGAGCCGGTGGCCCGCGGCAAACCCAGGCAGGCGCGAACCGCGGAGCCGGGGTCTGCCGCCCTCCGCAGTCGGGCAGAGGAAGTCGTCGGCGGCGTGCCCGGCGGACGCTCGGGCGGCAGGCGGCGGGACGGCCCGAACTAGGGGATGCGTCCGATCACCGCGACTGTGCGGGCTGCAATGTCCACAGTGGATCCGTCCATGACGAGGCCGCAGTTGTTGCACCGGTACAGCAGTTCGGGCCACCGGCTCGGCGTAGGGTCCACTTCCGTGCCGTTCCGGTCGCACGGAACGAAGCCGGACCAGTGCGGCTTGTTGCCGCACCGGCAGATCCAGAAGTCTTCCTCGACTGCCTCGATCGTGTCGACGTCGGCGGGAAGCAGTGTCGGTGCGGACGCGGCCGAGCGTCGGGTCGTGCCAGATTCGGTGTCGTCGTGCATCGGGAATCCTGTTCTCTCCCGCCGTCAGGCGGAGTCCTTTCTGCCGGGGGGCGTCCGGTCACAGGCACCTGCTGTAGGCGACGACTTGGCTTCCCTCGCCGGAGACCTGTTGCATGGTGAAGATCCCGAACCGATTCGGCCCGGCACTGGGCGGCGAGACGTTCACGGCGCAGGCGTCCACGACCTTGCGTCCGCCGCCGAGGTCGGTGGTCGCTTTGCCGGGCAGCACCATCGCGCCGGTGGCGTTCTCGTACGCGATGCCCGCGTGCGGCCCGACGGGCAGCTGCCGGGAAAACCGGTCGAGCGCTGCTTCGCACGACTCGGTGCCGAAGGCCGCGGCGAAGTCGCGGCCAGCCTGCGGGAGGAACGCAAAGCACGCGTTCTCTGGGCGGCGTCCGGCGATCGCGGCGACCAGGTAGTGAACGAGATCCGCTCCGGTGCGCGGGAGAATCCTGGAGAACGCTTCGTGGTGTGCGGCGTCCAATTCGGCCTGGCGCTGCGCTGCCGCCGCCTCCGCGTCCGCTCGCCAGCCGAGGCTCCCGGCCACGATCAGCCCGGCGCCGAGGGCAAGCGCGATCGCGGCGTGCCAGCGCCGCACCACGACCCCGAGGCCGGGAATCGGCAGTGTCGCAGACCGGTTCAGCGGGGCGGCCGCATCCGTCTGGGCCTGATCCGCAGCCGCGACGAAGCGTTCGGTCCGCACAGCGGGCGACAGCTCCAGTCCGGGACCGGCCGACGGCGTCGAACGCTTCCGCCACCACGTCCACGCCCACCAGAGACCTGTCGCCAGTGCGGCTGCGCCTGCCGCGAATGCCCACCCCCACAACGGAACCGTGGCCAGCCACCACACGTCCGCCGCGGCCAGGCCGAGGGCCAGTGCCCCTGGCCGCCGCAGCCCGATCATCGCGGCCAGCATCAGCACCCCCAACGCCAGCAGCCACGGCCACACGGTGCCCACCAACTGCCACAGCGCAACCGCCGCGATGCTTGCCACCGCCAGGGCCGCCCACTCGCCGTGGGGACGGCGGGACTCGCCTCGCCCGCGTCGGTTCTCCATGTTCGCTACTCCTCGTACGGGCGGTGCCCGGCGCGAAACCCAGGCCTCGTCGGCGGAGATCGGCCCGGGCGGACCGCGGTGCGTCGCGGAGACGAGAAACCCGTGCGGCGGACAGCGTTTCGGGTTCGCAGCCCGCCGCACGGGATGTCTCCACGTGGGCCGTGAACGGTCACGCGGCAGGTCCGCGCGGCACCGATGTGCGGGCGGTCAGCACCAGGGCAGGACGTCCGCGCCGCGCCAAGCGGACCAGGGGCGGACCCAGACCTTGAACAGGTCGTCGCGCATGTACCCGGTCACGTACCGGTGACTGCGATCGGAAATGAAGAATCCCACCCGGCCCCAGAGGTGTCCGTCGGACGCGCGCACCTTGCAGGAGACGTCGCCGCCCTGGTTGTAGTGCGTGACGCCGCGGATCGCGCCGTTGGGGGCCGACGCGCGCACGCGCGCGCCGGAAGCCGTGGTTTGGGCGTGGTACTCGCTGGACAGCGCCCGTGCGGTGGGACGGCCCAAGGAGGTGCCCATGCGGTGCGGGCCAGACCGGATCGTCGCGCGCGCGGTGACCCCGGGAACGGAGACATCGGCCGAGGCCGAGTGCCCCGGGCCGGGCGCGGGGACGGAGATGGCGGCGTCGGCGACGTCGATGCCCCCGAGGAAGCTTGCCGTGGCCGCGGCGGCCAGGACGGCGCTTCGGACGCGCATGGTCACAGACATGGGAACTCCTTGCTGTTAGGGGACTTTCAGGAAGGGAGCCGCCGCGTTCCCAGCTGCCGACTCTCGGCCGCCTCGCCCGACGTGCACTCGTGGCCGGGGCATGTCCGGGATCCGAGACGGGCTCAGCAGGAACCCGCTCGTTCGAACCGGGCACTCCGAGGAGGAACATCAGTCGAGCGCGCGGTGCCGGTGCGGCCATGAAAGACGTCCCGTGGGTGCTCCCCGGCCCGACGGCATGAACTATTGCCGAGTGTGAACGGTGATAGAAGCATTGCTCGTTTCCAAGGAAGCGTCGCCGTGTTTCCTGTCCGCTGTGCCGAGCCGGAACCCGCGCATTCCCGAAATTCGGCGCAGGCGCACCGAGCTGGAAACACTCTGGCATGCACTGGAAACAGCGTTAGCTTCCGTCGCGTGGGGCAGTTGGGGGATAGTCGGCGCCGGAATATCCAGGAATGCAGGTATCGCTCAGTCGAAAGCGCAAGGACCGCAAGAGATGCCGGACAAGGCACACGAAGTGGTCGTCACGATCTACTCGGACGGGGAGACGGACGTCTCCGCGCCGCCGGATGTCGACGTGACGATCCGGTATGAAGATGCGCTGGGAGACGCTCTGTGCGGGTGTGCGCACACCATCCGGCGCGACGAGAACGGCGACTGGTTCCACATCGACGCCCCGTCCATCTGGGGCGGAGACCACGACCCCGAACCGCGCGACTGAGACGCCGTGTCCTGCGCCAGGCACAGGTATGTGCCGCTCCTCGCGGGGAGTTCCGGGGGAGACGTCCGCATCCGGACGGTGCGGCACACGGCGACGGCACGAGACGAAAGCGGACCACTGTGGACAGAGGCTATTTGGCGATCACCGTCACCTACGCCGACGAGCATGTCGCGAAGGGTTCATGCGCGGGGCTCTCGGTGCTGAGCGCGGCATTGGAGAAGTTCCTGGGCAGCGAACACGGCGACATCGAGAGCATTACCATTGTCAGCGTCGACGAGTGAGTGCCTGTTCATGTCCTGCGACCCGGGTATTGATGGCGTCCGTCACGGCGTGGCGTGCGACGACAACTGCAGCGACTACCGCGCTGTGTGCTCGGACTGCGAGCGGACCCACGGCTCGATCGGCGTCTGCGCCGCCTGCCGGCACCTGGTGAGCCGCCATTGCGACAAAAGCCTGGCCCACCAGTGCCCGTGGACGGCGGTTCAACGCGAACGCGGACCGCACCGCGCGGTCCTGGCCTCGCAGCCGTGACGTCCGCTCTGAACAGGCGAACAAGCCTCCGCGGTGCCGCCAGCCGAAGGCGCCGCCGTTGACGCGTGTCGAGCACGACTGTCCCCGGACGTGTGTCCACACGGGACGGCTCGCCCGGCGCTGCGACGCACGAGCGACGGTTGGAACCGATTGGCGGGGCGGGTCTTCCGGCTGCTGACGGATCCTTGCGACGGGACCGCATTGCGCGCGTGCGGCGCCGAGCGCGAGTCCAGGCGTCACCGCGGCATCGCCGTGCACATCGAAAACCTGCGGACGACACACCGGCCCGGGGCACGATTGCCGACTACGCAAGGAGAAGCCCGTCATGGACGAGCCGTATCCCGTCGAGGACGAGGACTTCCACGCGACCTGCCGGACGTGCGACGCGGAACACGACGCGATCGGGGCATGCGCCACGTGCGGATACCCGGTGTTCCGGGACTGCGGGGGCGACGTGCTGCACGTCGACGTCGGAGCAGTGTACGAGCGCCGGCACGGCCGCCATCTCCCGACACTGGCCGTCACGTGACCTGGGCGAGTCGGATTTGCGTCGACGCAAGGAGAATTATGGACCTGGAGAACGATTTCGCCCGCCTCTTCACCAATCGCGGGCCGCCGGTGCGACGGATATATTTCACCGGGCGCTGGCTGCTGGTGCCTGATGTCGAAGAGGACAGCGGGCTGCACATTAACGACCCGAGTCCTTATTTCGCTCGCCACACCGCCGAATCGCCCGCGCCGCCGGACGCCTGGCGGGCGTGGATCGCGCAGACCGAGCGGCGAAAGATCCTGGTGCACATCCACCACTGGGCTTTCGACGACGGTACGTCCGAAGTGTTCGAGCTCTTCGACACGTTCGAGCAAGCGCGGGCTCGCTACGGCCGTGACGAGAGGATCTGCGGCTGGGACGCGGCAGCCGAGCGGCTGCGTGCGCTTATCGCCTACGACGAGTCGCATCTGGACATCTGAATCTGGGGTCGCGGACGAAGCTCGTCGGCCACGCCCCGCCGGCGTGGCCGGGAGCAGTGTAGTGCGGCCCGGTTCCCGCTTGTTCGCCGCATCACCCGGGCGACGAGCCGCCGCCTAAGTGCCTCGTGATCGAGCGGCGGCTGGCTCTTCTCCGGTCCGGTGCCGCCGGGATCCGGAATCTCGAGGAAAGGAAAGCACATCATGAACTTCGTGACGGCCGCATCGAAAGGTGTTCTGCTCGGCCTGCTCGCTGCAGGCGGAATCGCGTCCGCGGTCCCAACGACGGCGACGGCGGCCGGACCGGACGTCGTCGCGCATGCTGACTCCGGGGACGACGGCGTCGGCGGGCTCATCAACCTGAAAGCTCTGGGCCTCGACGTGCACGGCGACGTCGGGATCAACGCCCCGGCGCCGCGCCGGTGCGGGTACAGCGCGCAGGGGATGACCGCTCACTACCGAAACTGCTCGAGCAGGTTCGTCCTCGTGCGCGCCGACTGGGACAACGGACGCCATTACACGACCTGCGCCGGGCCGTGGGACGAACTGGGGCTGTACCCCGACGGGAAGCATCGGCAAGTGAGCGCCCGCGCCGTCCCCAAAGCACCGGTCGTGATCACGACGCCGTCAGGCCGACGGATCTGCGCCTCCAGCCAGCCCGATTTCCCGTGAGCGCCCAGAACTGATCGGCGAACCGATGGAAGGCGGAGCGGACCCCGCAGCGGCTGACGCAATCCCCGCCGAGGCGACCGGACCCGGGCCGTCGGCGGGGATTCTCGCGCTGAATGCGTGCAGGTACTCGCCGCCCGCGGCGGCCGCTGCGCGCTCTGACGGCGTGGTCGGCGCTGGGGCCTGCCGGGCAGCGGGATCGTGAAGTTCTACCTGGGCACGCACCGACCTGCTTGGATCGCCCGCACGATCGTTCCGCTGTTCGTGTCCGACAGGACGTTGCGCGGGTACAAGACGCTGCCGCGGGCGATCGGGACGTGGGCGCTGGACTCCGGCGGCTTCACTCAGCTTTCGCAGTACGGGACCTGGTCCTCCGGGCCCGCCCCGCGCGAGTACGCGGCCCGGGTACGGCGCTATCGCGACGAGATCGGCGGACTGCAGCTAGCAGCCCCGCAGGACTGGATGGCCGAGCCCTCGATCAGGGCCAAGACCGGGCTGACCGTGCGCGAGCACCAGGCCCGCACGGTCGGCAATTTCCTCGAGTTGCGCGAGATCGCTCCCGACCTGCCGTTCATCCCTGTGCTGCAGGGCTGGACGTCGGCCGACTATGTCGAATGCGTCGCGAAATACGTGAACGCGGGCGTCGACCTCGCCGCCGAGCCGACGGTCGGGATCGGTTCGGTGTGCAGGCGCCAAGGAACGGACGAAGTGGCAGGGATCGTCGCTGCGGTGCGCGAGGCAGTGCCCGGAATTGCGTTGCACGGCTTCGGGGTGAAGCTCTCCGGGCTGGGCAAGTACGGCTCGAGCCTTGCCAGCGCGGACAGCCTCTCCTGGTCGATGGCGGCGCGGCGGGAGCGGCCGCTGCCGGGATGCACGGGCCACAAGAGTTGCGCCAACTGTCCGCGATTCGCGTTCCGCTGGCGCGAGCGCGTGCTCGCCTCGATGGCCGGCCACGCCACCAGCACCATCAGACGAGGAACTATCCGCATGCCCGGAAACGCGAACACCTCGACGGCGCAAGCGCGGCTAACGCTCGCGGCGTTCCGCGGCGAGTGCGCCGACCTCGAACGCGCGGTCGTCATCCATGCGGCCCGGTCCGGGGGCATGAGCCTGCGGGGGATCGCGACGCTCGTCGGCCTGCCCCCTGCCCGGGTCGGCCGGATCGCCGCAGCCTACGACCCCGCGGTGTCGGTCATCGACCGGGTCCGCGAGCTTCGTCGTTGCTGGGGCGTGGACGACGATCCTGCCACCAGCGCCGCCGCCGACACGATCACCGCCGCCCTGGTTTCGTACGACCATCCGCAGCCCGCGTCGTGACCGGCCCTTCTCTCCTGCGGCCGGGTTGCCGCCGGAGCGCTCACAACACCCGCGAGGATCACCATGAGCAGCATGATCGGCAAACGAGTGGAATACCGTGGCGGCGTGGAAAACGCGCACGGTCTGCGTTTCGTCGTCGCCCTCGAACGGTGCAACAGCGTCGGCGACACGCTCCTCGTCCTGGAGACCTACGCCGGGCGGGTAGCGCTGCGCGACGTCCGGCTCTCCGACGTTGTGCCCGTCCCCGAGGGGCCTCGCCATCAGGTGCAGAACCCTCACGGCCGCGCCCAGGCCGTGCAGCATGCGTTCGCCCGCCGGAGCCCGGCCCAGCCGAGATACCAAGGGGCCGCTGCCACCGTCTCGGCCCTGCACAAGAAAGTCCAGGACCTGATAGACGCCAAACGGCCGGTCGAAGCCGAATACTGGCTGGTTCAAGCCGAACAGTTCGTCGGCATCATCACCGCGTCGCAGCTGGACGAACGCGTCCAGGCGCTGAACCTGAAGATCGCCGGCGACGACGAATCCTGGCTGCCCTGAGCCCCGCTGTCGAGGCGGTGCCCGTCGCCGGGCGAGGCGAAGCCGCAGAGCGACCTCGCGGAATAACCATGCAGCGCCACGGTTCCGTGGTTCTCCCCGGCGTCATCCCGGACGTAGCGTGCCGTCGAGACCGACCGTGACGCCTGGCCTGGCCCCGAAATCGGGCCGCTGCTCCGCGCAACCCGCCCTGGCAGCTCACCGGCTTTCCGCGCGCTCGCGGCGCGAGAGCCGAGCTCACGCGGTCTGTCGGGAAACGCGGAGGTCCGCGATTGGAAACAGCGAGAGCTTTCGCCAGCCGGTTCCGTTGCCGCTAAATGGGTTTCAGGCCCATTGCCCGCGTCCTGAGCCGATGCGTTCAGCCCCGCGGCGAACACCTCCGCCCGGGAACGGGACCGAGCCGAGGGCGAATGGGAACCTCCAACGCGGACGCCGGACGGGAGAGCCGATGCAAGACATGAGCGACAACCCGAGCGCGGTGGGCGACAAGCTGCTGACCATCATCGATCGTGCCGGCTGGGCCGTGATCGTCGTGGCACACGACGACGGCAGCCGATTCGCCTACACCGTGGGCCTGACCCTGAAGCGGCTGCCGGAGCTGTGCCTGTCCTGCCCCGCCACGGAGCAGGGGGTGTCGATGCTCAACGATCTCGCCGAGCGGCAGATCCGCGTCGGCGGATTCGATCCGGGCCAGGTCACGGAAGCGGCGGGCCGGCCAGTGCGGCTGGATCGATGCGCCGACCTCGAGCCGATGATCCTCGTGCGAGAACTGTGCGACGGCAGCACGACAGCGCCTACCGCGCTCGCGGCAACCGTCCTGAACTGACCTGCCCTCGACCATCGCGAAGGCAAGCCCGCACGGGGCGGCAGAAGCATCCCCGCTGACCGCTCCCGCCTGAACGCGTTCCGGACATCCGTCGGCACGCACGCCGCAGCGACGCCCCCCTTGACCCGGCCAGGAAGGAAAAGCGGCGATGAACGCACCTCACCCCCGCGGCACCGGACAGGGCGCAGGCGACACCCTGTGCTTCACCGGAACAAACGGCCCGGCGATCGGGTCCCTCTGCACCGGCGTGGGAGGCCTGGACTTGGGCGTCGCGGCCGTCCTCGGCGGACGGATCGCCTGGTACTCCGAAATCGACCCGCACGCCTCCGCGGTGCTCGCCGCGCGACTGCCGGGCGCGCTCGCCCTCGGCGACCTGCGCACCGTGGACTTCACGCGAGTGGAACCGGTGCAGGTGGTCACGGCGGGCTTTCCGTGTCAGGACATCAGCGGATCCGGGAGACGCGCAGGCATCGTGAAAGGCGCTCGAAGTGGACTGTGGAGCTACATCCTGGAGGTCATTGGCCTTCTGGGACCCGATCTCGTCGTCGTGGAAAACGTCGCCGCCCTCCGATGGAGGAACGGCGGACTCGACCGAGTACTCGGAGGCCTGGCCGAAACGGGGTATGACGCGGTCTGGCGCAGCGTACGCGCCGCCGACGTCGGAGCCGCCCACCGCCGGGAGCGGGTGTTCCTGTGTGCCGTCCCCCAGCAGGAACGGGGTGCGCATGCTCCCCACACCGGCGGCACGCGACGGGGACCAACGAGGCGCGTCCGACCCGGTGCGCCGCCGCGCGGGCGGGCACCAAGTGAATCTGGACGACGTAGTCAACGCGGTCGTGCGGCCCGAGGTGGTGCCGTCGTCGGGTGACGAACTGCCTGCGGCGACGCCTGTCGCTGCTGATCCGTACCGTCCCGTTCCGGCGGGATGCGTGGCGCTGACCGATCCCGCGCAGTCGCTTCCGGACATCCGCGACCGCGACCGCGACCGCGTCATCTGCGGCGAGCGGTCGCACGGCCCCGGCCGATCGGGTGCCGCGCGCCCGACCGTGCCGCATTGCGGCGCGCTGCCGACTCCCGACCGTTCGGTGCTGCGCAACGGCCTGTCGCCCGGGGCTTGGGGCGCACCCGGCGACACCCGCCGCGCACGGCACTACTTCCGACGGAAATACCGGCGCAGCACAGCCCGCGGCCCAGTCCAGAGCGGACGCCCCGCAGACATCGCCGGTCCGCTGGACTGGGGCGACTACGCCGCCGCAGTCCACCGCTGGGAACTGGTCACCGGTCGTTGCGCGCCGCACCCGACCCCGCCCGGGCGATACGGCCTCGCGCCGATATTCGTGGAGTGGCTCATGGGGCTCCCGGCGGGCTGGGTCACGGCCGACCATCTCGGCTTGCCTCGCACCGCACAACTGCGGGCACTCGGCAACGGCGTCATCCCCGCCCAGGCCGCGTACGCGCTGCGACTGCTGCTAGGCGACCTGGCCTCCCTGCACCGCCACCCCTTCCGGCCGACTGCGTCCGCAACGCCGCGACATCCCGGGCCGGCACGCGGATCCCTGCCCCGGCCTGGTGGGCCGACGCGGCCGCCGTCGGCGGCTCGAGCCTCGACCGCCGCCGAACAACGCCGCCGCAGCCGTCCCCTCTCGCGTCGTCGCGCTCGCCGCCCTGCGGACTGAGACCGCGACGACGCTCGTCAGCACAGTCCGCGTGCCACCGCGGCCGCGCCTTCGCCGACTGCTGGTCGGTGACAGGGAGTTGTGTCAATGCCGCGCGCAGCTGGGCTTCGACGCGGAGATGGCCGGCGACGCCAAACCAGGTCGCGGCATTCGGCCGCGTCGTCGACGACCGAGCGGAAGGAAAGGAAGGCATGGAAACGACGGTCTACCGAGTGTGGGCGCCACTGGGCACCGCCCCCGACGGAAGGCCCTCGTGGCTCGCCGTCAGCACCACGTTCATCGATCGGGACGAGGCGGAGGAGTGGGCCAGCCACCTGAACAGCGAACATCGCGTAGAGGACGATGAGCGCTAGCTGGTCGCTGTCGGTCGTCGCGGCATCGTATCCGCCGCGATGCCCTTGCCGCGCGGCCGGGGAAACGGCGACGAGGACAAGCAAGCATCTCTCTGCCTTCAGGGACCAGCACGTAGTACCGGCGCTCGCGTTCCTTTCCGTCGGCCGAGCGTTCTTTCCCATCCGTCGGAAACAAAGCGCGAGCAGAATCCCGGCATCACCTGTCGTTCGATCGTGGCGCACCAGCTCGCCGGAAACACCGGCGCAGCGGATCGGAAACAGTGATCGCTGCCGAAATCCGACCACGCGAGGAATAGTCGGCCTCGCAAACGGACCGCACGGACCGCGCTGCGGTCTCGCAACCGGTCAGGCGATCTGAGTTAGACCTCATCGCCGTCGTCATGGTCCGGTCGCCGCGCGGGCAAACCTCGTTCGCGCAGCGGCATCTCTCCTGACCACGACAGCGCCGTCGCCGCCACACGTTCGCGAGACTTCCCGCGCGCACCCGCCGACCCGAAAGGCGGCAGCCATGGCCGAAAACCTGAAATGCCTCGAGCACAGCGACGAGTGCGTCGGCGCAGTTGAATACCGCACCCCCGCTGTCCGCAAGCGGAAAGCCGTTTCCGCGTTGTGAGGGGCACTGGAAAAAATGCCTCGCGGTGCAGGATCGCGTGAACCGCGACTACCCGGATTCACCGATTCCTCCGCCCGGCTTCGATCCCTGCCTCGCCGGAGAGCGATGGGACGAAGACTTCTGACACCCCTGCCTCGCCGTCAGGAAGCAGCTCGTGCCGCAGCGGGACGAATCGGGCGCTCTGCGGCCGGCAGAAAGGGACCTCGCATGGATGACCTGGTCAGATACCGAGCGAGCGGAACGTCAATGAACGGCAAACGGGAATACGAGCTGGACTTCGACGCGCGACCCGACGACATGCCCGCCGAAGCTGACATCCGCAGGGAGTTGCGCGCGCTCGTCATCGAAGCAGTCCGGGACGAGTGCGGCACCGCACCCGAAGGCGTCTGCCTGTTGCTGGACCCGAGAACCTTTCAGGTGATACGAATCGACGAGTGAGCTCCCTGCAGACCTGTCCGGCGGTGAAGCGCCGCGGTCGTCCCACCGACAGCCGCCAAACGGTGCCGTCGCGTGCGTTCTGCTGCGCAGCCGCACTGGAAAAACAACGCACCGTTCACGCGCCATCCGGGCGGGCGACAGCCGTTCGGGGCCGAGCGTAGATCGCCCGGCGGACGTTCCCTTAATACGGTGCGCATCGGCCCGGACATGCCGGCCTGACGGTCGGTTCCGGTGCAGCCCTCCCGATTCCGGAGAGTGCTGATCCTCCGAGCGACTGCTCGCTGACGACGAGAGCCGGCCGCGAACCGACGAGTCTGCGTGATCGAGAACGACGGTGGCGTGGTCGTGGGTGCCAGGATCGTCAATGCCGCGCGGATTCGAGGGAAGCGCGGGAGAATCCCGCAGTGCGTCGGCGGGTTGTGCGCGCCGCAGATTGTTCCTCCTGCGTCCGCGCCGCGATCAGGGCCTGATTCCGCAGCGCCGCGGGATCGCTACGCTGTGGCCCGTTCCGCCGATCGCAGCGAAAAAAAGGGGAAGCCGCATGGCGCAGAAGATGCGCGTGGAAATAGTCGACGACATCGACGGCAGCGCCGCCGAGCAGACAGTTCCGTTCAGCCTGGACGGCGTGCACTACGAGATCGACCTGTCCGCGGAGAACGCTGCAGTACTGCGCGAAGAACTCGCGCAGTACATTGCCGCGGGCCAGCGCGTGGGAGGTCGGAAAGTCCGCGGCGTCGCCGCAGCGGCAAGTGCCCGTCGGCCTCTGACACCCGCAGAACGCGACCGCAACCAGGCCATCCGGGCATGGGCCCGCGAAAACGGGTTCGCCGTCAGCGACCACGGCCGCATTGCCGAGAGCGTGATCAAGCAGTACGACGAGCGGGACACGACGCAGAAGCGTCCGGTGCCGCGGAAACAGGCAGCAGCGCGGAAGACCCGCGGCACCGCGAAAACCCGCGGCCGCAGGCAGCCCAGCAGCCGCTGACCGCTCGCCCGCGGTCCGGCGGTGTCCCTCTTGCCCCGCGTGCGGCGGCCGGGTCAGTCTGGTCTCCATGAGGGCGGGCTACCGGAGCGTGTTCGGGGTGCCGCAGTTCCGAGCGCTGTGGGCGGCGCACGTGCTGTCGGTCGCGGGCGACCAGCTGGCGCGGGTCGCGCTCACGGTGCTGGTTTTCGACCGGACGCGGTCGGCGGGACTGGCTGCGGTCACCTACGCGCTGACCTACGTGCCGGACCTGGTGGGCGGCGCGGCGTTGTCGGGGCTGGCCGACCGGTTTCCGCGACGGACGGTGATGGTGTGCGCCGACGTCGCCCGCGGTGTCCTGATTGCGGCGATGGCGCTCCCGGGAATGACGTTGCCGGCGCAGGCTGCGCTGCTGGCCGCGGTGCAGCTGGCGTCCGCGCCGTTCTCGGCGGCGCGGCAGGCCGTGCTTCCGGACGTGCTCGAGGGAGCGGATGCTCTCGCGGCGGGCGGCGGCGTGCTGTCGATGACGTATCAAGCGGGCCTGGTGATCGGGTTCGGCGGCGGCGGTGCAGTCGTGGCGGGGCTGGGGACGTCCGGAGCGCTGTGGGCGGACGCGGGCACGTTCGCCGTGTCAGCGGCAGTGATCCGGTTCGGACTTGCCCTGCACGTCCCGCCCGGCGAGCGCGCCGCGGGGGAGAGTCGGTGGGCGGGGATCGTCGCCGGATGGCGCGTCGTCGTTGCCGACGCCCGGTTGCGGTCGTTGCTGGCGCTGGCGTGCTGCTCGGGTTTCTACGTCGTGCCGGAAGGTCTCGCCGTGCCCTACGCCGCGCAGCTGGGCGGAGGACCGGGCGCAGCGGGCTGGCTGTTGGCGGCGGGTCCCGCGGGGATGGTGGCCGGGATGCTGCTGTTGATGAGGGTTCCGCAGGAGCGGCGATTGCGGTGGCTGGGCCCGTTGGCGACGGCGACGAGCCTGGTGCTGCTGCCGACAGGGTGGGGGCCGGGCCTTGCGGCGAGCGCGGTGCTGTGGGCGCTCTCGGGCGCGTTCGCGGGACACACCATGGCGCTGCAGGCGGCGTACGTGTCGACCGCGCCGGCGGAGGCACGGGGCCGCGCGGTAGGCCTGGCGATGGCAGCGCTGCGGGCGGCGCAGGGCCTGGCGATCGTGCTGGCCGGCTTGCTCGCGCAGGTGCTGGCGCCCGCTGCGGTGATCGCGCTCGCCGCGGCGGCCGGGGTGCTCGCGGCGGCCGCCGGGTCGACGGCGTGGCGGCGGGCGGCCTCGCCCGCACCGGGCTGGCGGGACGAGGCCGGAGAGGATCTCGCGGGATGACCGGCGGGCCGGATTCAGGCACCCGGCCGAGAGCCGACTGCGATTAACGGGTCCAGTTGATGTCGCGCACGGCGGCTTCCTCCTCACAGGTGCGACCCGGGAGCGGCTAAACCGCGGGCCCAGGATTCCAGTTGGGCAACGGAGCCGGCCGCACTGCGTACCCGGCCGGCAGAGGAGTTCACCAGTTGATGTCGCGCACGTCGGCACCTCCTCCCCGCGAAAGCGCAGCCGTTGGGCTATCCGGGTGCATTCCGGCTGCACACACCATCGTCGCTGGTTCGACGCCGCAGCGCTGCGTCCGGATTCGGCTACCGTGGCGGTCAGGGGTCCGGACACACTGCTGCTTCGTCGTGCAGGTGAGGATTGGTGCAGGGGCGGATCGGGAAGCCATTCCGACGGGTCGCGGGCTGGAGCCTGTGGCACATCCCGTCGAAGACGCTGCGCGGCTACGTGCTGGTCGTGTACGGTGCGGCCGCCGCCGTCACGGCAGCGACCGCGTTCCTGATGCCCGTCACGGCCGTCGACCTGACGCGGTTCGGCGCACTGGCGTGCTGCGCGGTGGTGTGCATCGAGCTGACCCGCCGCGTCGAGCGGCAACGGGAATACCTCCGCGCCGCGACCGCGCCGTACCAGGACACGAAGTCCGTATGGAGCTTTGCAGCAGTGCTCGTTCTGCCGCCGTCGCTGGCCTCGGCGATGGTGGTGCTCACCTACGCGGCGGCGTGGTGGCGGGTCTGGCCGCGCCGCCAGCGGCCGGTCCCGCCCTACCGGTGGGCGTTCTCCGGCTCGACGGTCCTGTGCGGCACCCAGGCCGCCGTCGCGGTGCTCGCCCTCGGGATGCACCGGTATCCCGGCGTCCCCGAGCCGTCGATCCCGTCCGGCCTGGCAGACCTCGGCGTGGTCGCCGCGGCTGCACTGCTGCGGTGGCTGGTGAACGCCGCGCTGGTGATGGCCGCGATCCTGCTCGCCAACCCGGAAGCCGGGATCGCGGACCTCGTCCGCAGCTTCTCCGAACACCTGGCCGAGGCCGGCGCGATGGGCCTCGGGCTAGTGGCCGCCACGCTGGTGGTCGACAACCCGGTGGTCCTGGCCGGGGTCGTGCTCGCCCTCGTCGTGATGCACCGCGTGCTGCTGCTGCGGCAATACCAGAGCCAGGCGCGCACCGACCCCAAAACCGGCCTGGCGACCGCCGGCCGGTGGCAGGAACTCGCCGAGCAGTCACTGGCCCGCGCCCAGGACCGGGGCAGCACGCTGGGCATGCTGATGGTCGACCTCGACCACTTCAAAGACATCAACGACCAGCGCGGCGGGCACCTCGCGGGCGACCGGGTCCTCGCCGCGGTGGGAGAAGCGCTGCGCGCGGAAACCCGCGAACAAGACGTCTGCGGACGCTACGGCGGAGACGAGCTCGCCGTCCTGATCCCGGACGTCGGCACACCCGAGAACCTGCTCGCGATCGCCGAGCGCATCCGCCGCCGCGTCCGCGCACTGAGGGTCGAGATCCCGGCCGCGGACGACCTCGACGCGGTCGAGATCACCGACCTGACCGTGTCCATCGGCGCGGCCATGTCGCCCGCTGCGGGCGTTGACGACCTCGTGCGGAGAGCCGACGCTGCGCTGTACCGGGCCAAATCGGACGGAAGAGACCGCACCTGCCTCAGCCCGGACCCCGGCCCCGGACCCGGCCGTCGGCGCTCGGCGAACACCTGAACGGCCAGGCGGCCGCGGGTTCGCGCGGCAACAGCTGCGCAACCGCCATTCGTCAATTGCGGCGATCGCGGGGGATGTCGAACTCCCCGTTGTCCCTGCCGTCGAGGTATGCCGCCCACTCGCTGCGGTCGAAGATCAGGTGCACGTCATTTTTGGCCAGGATGTAGAAGATCTCGCCCTGGTAGATCCAGCGTCCCCAGCGAATGGTCTCGCCTGGCGGCAGGCCTTCTGGGGCTGGCTCCCAGGCGACCTGATCGGCAGTCAGGGCGTCGTACAGTTCCCGGGCGCGTTCGGCGCTCTTGCCCATGACGGTCTTGCTCCTCTGGCGGCTATACGAGCACGGCGGAGCGCTGATCCTGCCACTCCCGCGCCGCGTGGGCGACGGACTGTTTCCAGGCCTTGTCGGGCTGGACTTGCGCGATCGCAGCCCGCATCGTCGCAAGGGCAAGCACGAACACGTCGACGGCGGGCTGCGACCACATGCGATCAAGCATGGCACGAGGCACGCCGGAGCGACCCAGGCGACGCCTCCGGCCGGCCACGCCCAGTCCATCAGCAGGATGTCGCACGCGCTGGCCCCGGGGATGTTCGCAGGGGCGTGGTCCCTGTGCGGGATCGTGTCGCCGACGAACGCTTCTCAAGCGGCGCAGTCGCAGATCTCGTCCGCCCAGTGGGATCAGACCGGGGAAGCTGGGATTCGGCAGATCCGCGAACGTGCGACGACCAGGCGGGGAAGATCCGGCGAGCAAGGCGGGTAGCCGGATGCGCGGCCGTCGACGTCGAAGCGGAGCAGGCCCCAGCCTGTTTTTCGGTCCGCTGCTGAGCGACCACAGCGCGGGTTGTCGGTGCGCAGGCCCTTGAGGAACGCCCGGTCTCGGGCCGTGTCCAGGACCGTGGCGATTGCCGCAGTCCTGTCCGTCGCCGACCGTCGATCGCTGCGCACCTGCGGCCGCCTGTTTCGACAGGGCCTCCAGACCGTCGATCGGCGCGCGATCAGGTCGCGCTCCGGATTCTCCTGCGGTCGAAGGGAAACTTCCTCGGCGCCTCCGTCATCGCGAGGGCGCGTGCAGGCTGGCGGACAGCGAGATCCGGGCAGAGGAAAGAAATTCGGTGCCCCCGTTACGCGAGTACCGCCACGAACCCGCACAGCACCAGCACGGCCGCGGGCACCGCCGCGGTGCCGATGGGTCGTGTGGCCGCGGCCCTGCGTTCGTTGTCCGGCCCGTCCCCTTTCTGAGCCGTGCAAGCAGATGACAAGCCGATCGGGTCGGCGTGCTCGGCTCTGCGGTGCGGTGGAAGCGATCGCGACGCGCGCGTGCTTCCAGGAAGGGCCGGTTCCTCGATCGTGAAACACCCGTGCGCCGGGTTGGAAACACGGATCGCTTCCGCTGCCTGTCCGTCGTGGGCCAGGGTCACGTCCAGACGATCGTGCGGCGAACGCAACGTACTGCGGTCGGCAGCCGAGCAACGGTTCAGTTCGCTTCTGGCCTGGGTCTGAGAACGTCGTCGTCGCACCCGACGAAGGCCAGGAAAGGTTTACCGGGGAGGGGTTGGACCTAGTGATCAAACACGTTTTGCTGCGCGCGGCGTCCGTCATGGCGGTCGTCGCGGGCAGCGTTGTGGCGACGGCGCCCGCGTACGCCATCATCAACGGGAAGCCTGCGACCGCGAGCTATTCGTTCGTCGTGTCCGTGCAACGCGAATACGGCGGCGATCCGAACACGCAGTGGTGCGGGGGCGCGCTCGTGGCACCGACCTGGGTGGTGACGGCGGCACACTGCGTCACCAAGCCAGGCGTCGACGGCGCGCCCTACACCCCGGTCGCGCCGTCGACCTGGCATGTGCGGGTAGGCTCGAACGACCGCACCCGCGGCGGCTCGACGGCGAACGTGGCCGAAATCGAGGTCGCTCCCGGCTACGTCAACCGCGCGGATCGCAACGACGGCAAAGACATCGCACTGATGCGCCTGGACAAGCCGATGGCACAGCGGCCGATCGCTCTCGCCGTCGTCGCGCCGGCACCGGGGGAAGTCGTGCGGCAGCTGGGCTGGGGCTACACCGACATCGAGCAGAACAAGCCCTCCGAACTGCCTGTGCTGCTGCGGCAGCTCGATTCGCCGGTGGTTCCCCCGAACAGTCCGCAATGCGTGGCCGACCCGGTCGCCGGAGACAGCTACGGCATTCGACCGCACGACTTCTGCGCCGACTACCCCGATGACGTCTCCGGTTCCTGCGGCGGCGATTCCGGATCGCCGGTCATCCAGGCGGCATTCGGCCGCTACCAGCTGGCAGGGGTCCAGAGCAGAGCGCCAGGTGACGTGTGCGGCCAGAGCCCGGACATCGACACCAGCGTCGCCCACTACCGCAGGTGGATCCTGAACGCGATGGGCTGACATCCTCGCCGGTCAAGATCCAGGTGAGCCATGCCGTGGAGGTGACGCGCTTGACGGCGAACGAAGGAGCACGGGCATGAGCGAGCCAAGTCGCATGCAATACCTCACAGCCGAGGTGACACAGTGGCTGAAAGACGACGCGACTGTGCGGGACGAGGCCGCGCGGATCGCGGCCCAGCCGGGAAAAAGCACCGTGAGCAACCTCGGCTCCTGGCTATGGCACACAATCCACGCGGCGCCGCGCAGCAGCAAAGCCTGGCACCTGGCCCAGGAACTGGCCCCCAACGACTATTTCCGGGTGTCCTGGGGCGCCGTCACACGCTCGATCCAGGACACGTAAGCGGTCGTTTGTGCTGCGGGAGCTACCCGCAGCCGAATGCCGGTGAATCGGGAAACAGCGGAAACACCGAGCGCTTCCTTCGTCTGCCCTCCATGGAGACAGTAGGTGCCTGATCGGTGAGCTCGCTCGGAGGACGACATGAAAACCGACGATCGGGAGGACGGTCTGCGGCACGTCCGGGTGTCCGACGGAAACGAACTCGTGTGCCCGCACTGCGCCGCCGAGGGGCAGATCTACGCCGAGGAGGAGTGCAACCGGCACAGCTCGGTGAGGATGGATTCCTGGGGCGGCCGAGCCGTGATCACGGCCGGGGAGACGGCGTTCGACCACCTCAGGTTCTTCTGCGAGAACTGCCAGCGCGACGTCGAACTCCCGCCGAGCATCCGGCCGCGCAACCTGTAAACCGCCCCGGCACGGAGGATCCGGCAGACCGGCACCTGAGTCGAGCCGTCGCCTGCTGCAACACGCTGTCGATGCCCGAAAATACAGGGAGAGCCGTCATGCTGGACCTCGAGCCGTTCCGGACCGCCGAGACGATCCGCTGGGTGCGGCGCACCGAATTCGCCCCGCACTCCGGCGACGACGGGAACCTCGTGGCCAGCACAGGACATTCGATCCCGCTCGACACATGGACACCAGAGTCACGCCGGCGGTGGAACCAGCGCGGAGACGGTCTCGAAATAGCCGAGCGGCCGCCATTCGACGACAAGTCCGGGATGGTCGTCGTGGACCCCGAAACACTCGACGACGTCCACGAGGCGGTCCGCGCGTGGTGCCGCGACAACCTGGGCCGAACCGACCTCGCCTTCGACGACTGACCGCGTCCGGCGAAGACCCCGCACGGCACAATCGGCGACAGCCCGCGTGGCGCGCAGACGCAGCCCGTACGGACGGAGGCAGGATGAAGGCCATGCCCGACTCTTCCCAATCCGCACCGCAGCCCGCTCCGGAGGACGAGGCCCGCCGGATCGGCGCGCACTTCGACCGCGCCCAGCCGTACCCGTGGGAACCGGCTGGATCGGACGCGTCGCCGTGGGGCCGGGCATGGGTATGCCGAGTCGGGGCAGGGCGGGTGTTGCACGTCGTCGGAGCCAGCGAGATGGCCGAGAGACTGCGAGACCTCTACGGCTCCGGCGCGGTCGTGGGCTGGCAGCTGCAGCCCATGGCGCAGTCGCGCACGCCGTTGGAGGATTACGAGGCCGAGTTCGCCGCGGCCGGGCAGCAAGACGGCGGCAATCGCGGCTACGGTCAGCTGCGGCGCGCCGGGTTCGCCTTCGGCGAGGAGATCGCCGCCTGCCCAGACGACGCGCTGCTGAGGATCCGCAACGTCGGGCCGAAGACCCTGGGAAAGATCCGGCGGATCGTCGGCGGGCCTCCCGAGTTGCCGGCCCGTGTCGCGGCCCCGGTCGACAGTCCCGAGCCGATGACTTCCGCATCCGCGCAGCTCCTGGAGGGCCGGTTGAGCGCGTCGACCCGCGCCCGGTACCCGGAACTCATTCGCGGACTGGCTGCTTCGCGCATGCCGCTGTCGGCAGCGGAGACGATCGTGCAGTCTCTGGAACGCGAAGCGCTGCCCCCGTCGGAGCCGCTCGTCGCGCTGCTGCTGGAAACCGCCGGGCAGACACGACTGCTCGACATCTACCGCGCGACCCACCAGGACCAGAGCCCGCAATAGGGCGCGGGCACGGGGCAGGAAGCCAGGCATGGTCGCTACTCGCACTCGCGGCGGCCATGCCGCCGGAAACAACGGCCGCGAACTGAAAACAGCCATCGCTTCACTTGCCTGCCCTCGTCCCGATCGAGCGCTAAAACGAGGATCGTCGGGATCCGAGGCGCGTTGCCCCTCAAGTACTGCGCGGCTGACGAAGAAAAGTGCACGGTTCTATGCTGGCTGCGAAACTCGTGTCTCGCGAAAGGAACCCAGATGACCCCGTCCGCACCGAACGAGCCGCCAGTCAACCCGGATTATGCAGACCAGCGCGCGGAGCATTTGGCCTGGAGCAAACAGCGAGCTTTGGAATACGTAGACCTGGGCCAGTTGGAGACTGCACTGACGTCGTTCTTCTCGGACATGTCCAAGTCCCCGCTCACAGCAAAGAACGAGGCCATCGGGTTGGGCACGCGGCTGATGGTCGACTCGGCACTGCCGCTGCAGTGCGCGAGTATCTCGAAGGCGTGAAGTAGGTCTTCTTGAGACCGGTGCGCATCGCCCGTCCCGAGGCTGGCGGGCCCGCGGAGCCGGTGCACCAGCCGAACGCGGCGGCCGGACTACGCCGCGGAGGAACAGTCCTTGCCCTGATTCCGGCAGGTGTCGTCTGCCGCGAGAGGCAGAGCCACCTGTGTTAGCAACGGGGTCGCGCGCATGATCCGCTGATCGAGAACACGGACCTGACACAGTTCGCGTCTACGGCGAGGCCGAGCCCTGCCTGCCCGTCTATCCCGCCCGGTCGCGCTGAGCTACGTGCTCGCGGTCGCCTGCACGTCTCGCGGAGGACAGCGTGCGCACGTCGCGGCGCCCGCGCCCGGGATCACTCCTGTCGGAGCCGGGATGGAGGGCTTCGGCGAACGGATAGCGGCCGGTGTCAGGCACCGCGACGGTTGCACGGTCGCACTGTCTACAGGCGGCAGCCACCGATCCCGCCGCTCGCACCCTGGCTACGGACAGGTTGATGCGCCAGATGCGCCCCGCCCCGCCCCGGCCGACTGGCCACGATCGGCAAGAGCGTGCTGGTGCCTCCTGCGGGCGCGTTGGGGAGAACATCCTGGCATAGGAATGCGAATGCCTGCAGACGTCGCCATCGTCTTGCCCGGTACCCGGCTTCCGGGCGGTCGAGGATTCTCGTCACTGAGGTGCGAATGTTCAGCGCAGACGAATGGAAGGTCGTGGCCGAGACACCGCAGATCGCGAATCCGTCCGCTGCCAGGCGATGCTCGACGCCCGCCTCAAGGTCAGGGACGTCGAATGCCGCTAGATGGCCCGTGCGACACCGCCCTGCGAAGACAGTTGATACGACAGGACGCAGCGGGCGGGAGAAATCAGGAGGCGGGCGAAGCGCCAAGGCCGAGGCATCCGCCGGATCGTCGCGCACCGGCCTGCCGCTCGCACCGTGACCGCCTCGAATGCGAAGCCGGCGCAGCACGGCTTCGCATAGCCCACAAGGGACCAGACAGCGTCGCCGTTGCGCCTCGCAAACCTCGCATGCCGCTGGACAGCGTGCGCGAGCAGCTATTGCGCAGGGCTCCGCAGAGGAATTCGGGCGCAGGACGAGCGCGAGCCACTCGCCGTGCCTGCTCGCACACGAGGACTTGCTTGTCCCGTTAGCCTGCGGCGGAGCGAAACCCGTCGAGACAGTTCTCGGAAAATGCGCGATGTTTCAAGATGTATCGCGGAGGGCATGCGCGGAAGGGTCATCTCAGAAGTGCTCGTCGCTTCGAACGATCCGGAGGCGGGTCCGCGCGGGGTGCGACTGCTGATGACCGGTGTCGGCCTCTACGTGGTGTTCAATCTGCCCGGCAAGGGCATCGCAGGTTGGATCGTGGTGTAGGCGCAGCCACACGAGAAGATCCTCGAGGTGCAGCCATTGAACGTCCTGGTAGATCATCAACCGCAGCGTGTGTCCGGACGGAGCGGGCACGGGTGCCTCCCTCGGCATCGGCGGACTGCCACGGTATTCGATCGGGCACAGGAATGGTGCGCTGATACGCGGCGTCGGTGTTGGCGGATCGCGCGGGACTGTTTCCAGTAGAGCTGTTATCTGGAAACACCATAGGAAGTGCTGGAAACAAACATCCGTTTCGCTGCGTGAGTTCGCGGGCGATAGTCGTTCCGTTCCCCGACGTCGACTGATCGGGACGTAGCTCGCGGCATTGGACTTCGAGTCTGATCTCTGCTTTGCGAATGGAGGTTCTGGTGGCGCTTGACGGGTTCTGGTCCGCGGTTGATGCGCAGATCAGAGAGTTGAAGTCGGCGCGCAATGCGCGCGATGTGCTGAGGATTCTGTCGCAGGAACGCAATCCCTACGGCCGGGGAGTGAGCAGCGCCCCGGGTTTCTTCGCCGGTTCCGGGGGAGAAGCTTCAGTCGAGGGTTCGTTGTCCGAAGCCGGTTGGCGATACGTGTGGCGGGAGGCCAGCTATCACTACTGCATGCGTGCACCGGACGGTTCGATGATCACGTACGTGGAGGGCGATATCTATGACGGTGACGGTCGGTTGCCTGCGGGGTCGTAGCAACTCCTGCGCGAGGATGAGGTCCGGACTCTCCCGGGAGCGTCGCGTGATGCGTTTCCGCGGAGAGCGAGTCTTGTCTGACGTCGTCTCGAAGGCCGGATTCCAGGTCAGCGGCCGTACGTCGTCGCAGTCGCTGGTGGCGATCTTGAGTCGGTCGCCCGCGCACGATCGGCGCTCGTGGCTATTTCACCGCCGCCGTCCGACCGCCTTGATTACGGGCAGACGCACGGCTGGGCATTCGAATCGGCGTTGACGATTATTTATGCAAGTCCGTGCGATGGTTGTCCGGGCGTTGTCCGGGCCATCTGGCCAGGGAGTCGCCACTCGACGACATCGCCCGTCCCTGCGCAGCGATGGTTCCCAGCAGTCCGCATCGAGCGCTGCGGGGTCATTGCAGGCTTGGTCGACGCCGAATCCGTATGGGTTGCTGGCGTCGGCCGAAGCGTCCAGTCGCCAGATCTCGCCGAGCGCTTCCCGATACACGGTTTGCGCCTCGTCGACGTCGGTTTTCACGACGGCGGTGATAGTCGGCGGCCGGGGCATTGCCCGAATCCATCCAATCCGCGCAGCGCGTGCATCAGGCGGCGTCGAGGAGATCTCTCGCCCTGGGAAACTGCCCCGGGACGTCGAACTCGTCGGAGGGGCTCGCCAGGCTGGGGGACGCGCCTCGTGCGAGGTGACATCATCGGTGCCCGGGCTCTACATTGCGGGCATGTCTTCCACCGACGGATCCGTGTCCCCGCTCGACGCCAAGATCACCGCGGCACAGGTGCTCACCGGACTGGCCATGTTGCTGCGGTCGGATGATCCGCAGATGCACGACCGCGACCAGCGTCTGAAGAAGGCCGCTCAGTTCGACCGCGTCGCGAGTGCGCTGCTGGCCGAGGAAGAGCCGGCGGGGGATTACCTGCGCCACTCCTCCGAATGGACAGGCAACCTGTCATTCCTGCTGGGCATTCACGACCGTCGCACAGCAGGTTGACCAGACTCCTGCCTCCGGGCGCCGGCAGGCGATTGCGCTGCACGCCAGCGGGACAGGCTCCTGGAACGGACTTGCCGCCACGTCGGAACGCCTGCTGTCGTTGGACGTCGAAGCAGCGGCCATCGCAATCCGTTCCCGTACGGACGTTCGCGGCTGTCGAGGCCGCGTCTCTACCGTTCGCCCGTTGAGCCGAGTGGCGACGAGTACGACCGGGTCGGCAGTTCGCCGACACCGTCGTCCGAGGCCGGCAATGCGGAAGGCTAGCGTGGCGGCATGGTCTCGATTGCGGTGTCCTCGTCCGAGCCGCCTGATGCAGGCGGGATAGTTGCGCTGGTCGAGCAGTACGTGCGGCTCAGCCCGATCGGGGAACGGCAGTTGCGCGGCGACTGCCCGTTCTGCGGTTCTCGGATGTTCCGCGTCCGGCCGGACCACAACACGTTTCACTGCTTCGCTTGCGGCGAGGGCGGCGGTGTGCGCCGCTTCGCGGAGAAAGTCGGCTACCGCCCCTGAATGCCGCCCGGCCGGGCAAGCTTGCGGTCGTGCCGAGCACCATGTTCTCAGAAACCATCAGCACCGCGGCTTTCTCGCCGCGCGATCCGGCTTCCGGCGCATACGGGTTCCGCCGGGCGCGTGCGGCTTCGGCGCCGCGGACCTTCCGCACTGCCTCTGATCCGACCGTGGCATGCCCGCCGCCGGTGGCGTCGTGCTCTGTGTCCGTCAAGAGGCCTTTCCCTGCGTCGCGGAAAGAAACTCCTTGCGGTATCACCGCGCTGACGTCATGACTGTGACCCGACCGGGGACGCACGAGGTTCAGCGCGGCAGGGATGTGCGGCGGCTGATCGTCGGGCGTTCGCGGTTGTAGTCGCTGTAGAAGCCGGTGGGCTCGCGCCAGTGCGAGGACCACGGGTGTTCCTTGGCGCTCTGCACGAACTGCAACATCATGTCCAGCTGCAGCTGCTCGTCGTGGCGGGCGACTTCGCCCTCGTCGGTGAACCGGACCAGCAGCACCATCTCGTCCTTGCCGTGCACGTCGCAGAACAGGATCTCCCGCGCGGCGGCGTACACGTCGTAGCCGCTGCAGTCCAGCGACATCCGCGCGGCGCGGCCGACCGCGACCGCCGGGGCCCCATGGCGTGGAGGAACCATTCGCCGAATCCGACCGCGTACCCGTGCTCGACGATGTGGCCGTCGCGGGAGAGTCTGCGCGGGAGGTCCTGGACCGACGGCACCGCGAAGTATTGGCTCAGCCGCAGTCCGTTGTGGTGACAGGAATTGCCTTGCTGGTACTGCTGGCACAAGAACTTCCGCCGCGCCATCCCATCGTTCCCTTCGTCGCCGGACGCTGCCTGGGCAACGGTGCGTCCAGTTGCGCCGATCATCCGCTGGCGGCGGGATCCACGATCGGGCCATCCATCCCCGTCCGAGGGGATGGCGTCCCGTGATCTCCTGTTGCTGCGCCGCAGTCTCTTGCGGAGGTTGTCTTCGTCGGTGTGCTCGGCGCGCGTTGCGGTGGGAACTCATTCGCGGAGGTCGATGGTGGCGATGCCGGTGTCGGGAAGAGGGCCGGATCGCCAGCGGATCCAGAGCGGCATTCCGCCCGCTGCGTGGGCGAACCGCAGTTTCTCGACGCTGGCGGGGTTGTGGGCGGAGTCGATCTCGATGACCAGGTCGGGGCCGTGGGGCCGGGTGATGACGATGTCCAGCCGGCCGTAGCGGGCCGCACTGCCGGGTGTGATCGGAATGCCGAGTTCGCGGTAGCCGATCCAGCGGTGGTGGCGGAAGCGGCGGGGCTGGGCATCGGCAAAGTCCAGGACCAGGCGGGTGAGGATCCCGGTGCCGGTCTTGGTGTCGCATCTCTCGGCGGTCGCGGCGAAAGCGTGTTGCAGCCAGCCGCGCAGCGCGGCGACGACGGCGGGGTCCTCGCCGGGCGGCGCGGTGTCGTGGCCGAGGATCCGCAGCCAGCCGGGCGGCCAGTAGGCCTTGCCCAGCACCATGACCGGTTCCCGGGCCTCGATCGCGGCTCGCACCTGGTCCGCGGTGGGCGGAACCTGTCCCAGCAACGTCGCGGCCTCGCGCCGGGCGGTGCCTGCGGCTCCGGTTTTGCCGAACTCGCGCTCGGCGACCAGCGCCCGGCGGATCCGGGCCAGCGACGTGCTGCGCCAGGACGCGACCAGCGGCGCGGGCACCGACTCCGGGACCTCGATCTCCGCCAGGATCCGCTGCGCCTCGTCCCCGGTTCCCGCGTAGGCGGCGCGTGCTGCCTCGCGCTGGTCCGACACTTGCTCCTGTTTTTTCTCCCATGCCGCGCGCCGGCAGGCCGGACAGTCCCGCTCCGGGCGGGCGAAACGGGCCTCCACCGTGACGACGTGCCCGCAGGCGAAGCTGGTGATCACGCTGTGGCCGACGCACACCCGGCAGGCGGCGCGGTCGTTGCGTTTCCACGCAGGCATGCCGGTGCGGGCGGCGACCGTTTCCGACCAGCGGTGCCCGGCCGGGCACCGCCACCACGCGCGCAGCGAGTTCTTCGCCGAGGTGTTGTGCGGGGTGTGGACGCCGTTGTGGTCCGGATCCCACGTCGCGGCGACGTCGGGGTGCACGGCGGCCAGCGATTGTTCCGGCTTCATCCGCATCAGCGCGCCCCTTCCGGTTGCTCGGTCCGTAGCGCCCGCGCGAAGAATCGTTCGCCTCGGCCGGGGAGGGTCCCGCCGGGCACGCCGAACACCGTCCGCAGGTCGATGCCTACGTGCGGTTCCAGGACCTCGAAACTCTGGCGCGTTCCGCGCGCCCAGTCGCGGATCAATCTCTGCTCGGTCAACCCTGAGGAGTCAGCACCCACCCACCGGATACTCCCGGTCGCGGGCCCGCACCGGGCGATGCGACCCGGCGCGCCGGACGCAGTTCACCGACTTGCCCTAACGCGACAGCCCCGCCTGCCGGTTGCGCCCCACGCCGCACCGTCCTCGCCCACAGCCTGGGGACCGGTGCCCGCGAACGCCTGCTGGCCTTCGACGCCGACGAGTGGGCCGCCGCCGAGGCGACGCCCTCGGACGAGGAGATCTCCCGAATTCGGCGGCTGATCACCCGCATGAAGGCCGACCTGGACGACCTGACCGCCGAGGACCGAGCCCAGATTGAACAGGCCACCGCCATCGTCCGCCAAGGCCGGCAGAAGGTCGTCGGACTCGGGATGCCCCGCGTCCGGCAACCGCTGCCCGACGTCCGACCGGAGAGGACCGCGTGAATACACCGGACCGTTTGGCCGAAGGGCGGCGAGCCGATTCCGCCCGCCGCCGCCAGCGGGTCATCAAGGCCATCAACGCCGCAGCCGCGGCCGGCGGCGAGATGACCGCATCCGCGATCGCCCGCGCAGCCGGAGTGGATCGCACTTTCTTGTACCGCCACAAGGATTTGCTCGCGCAGATTCACCAGGCGCAGGCCGAACCACCGGCCGCTGAGAACGGCGGGCCGATGGTCAGTCGCGCTTCCCTCCAGGCCGACCTCGCGAACGCACACGGGCAGATCAACCGGCAGGCCGCCCGCATCCGCCAGCTGGAGACGAAGTTGTCCACCATGCTGGGCGAGCAGGTCTGGCACGAATCCGGGCTAGGTGCTCCTGCCGACATCGACGCGCTCCAGCGCCGCGTCACTGACCTCGAACAGGAGGTCGTCGGCTTGACAGGGCAACTCGAAGACCGTGACCAAGAACTGGATGCGGCTCGGCAAGCGAACCGTGAGTTGATCACCAGCCTGAACAGACGTGGCTGATCATGCCCAGGCCAGGCGGGCGCCTGGTAGTGGGCATGGTCGCGCTACATACCCAGGAGCGTGAGCATGGCGGCGTGGTAGATGGCTTGGATGGAGGGGATGGTGTCGAGGCGGATGCGCTCATCGGTGCCGTGTAGGCCGATGTAGTCGACGCCGAAGCCCGCGGTGGCGGGGATGTTCAGGCCGGCGAGATAGTTGCCGATGTTGGAGGGGCCAGCGATCTTGGGCTCGACCTCGACGCCGACCGATTTGGCGGCGTCGAGGATGGCGGTGCGCAGGCGGGAGTCTTCGGCGAGGGCGAACGCGGGCCAGCGGGTGTCGACCTGGATGAGGGTGGGCTGGGTTCCGGGCCAGGCGTCGTCGACTTGGGCGACGAGGTGTTTGAGCAGTCGGGCGGCGTCCTCGTCGTCGAAGTTTCGGGTGGTGCGGACGTCGACGTGGAGGGTGCACAGGTCCGGGGTGACTGAGTAGCCCTGGCCACCCTCGATGGCGGTCACGGTGAGCTTGCCGGCCATGGGGAATTCGGAGCTGGCGCTGTCGGAGAGCTCGGCGGCGGAGAGCACCCGGACCAGGTTGGCGGCCTTCTCGATGGCACTCGGGGTGGTTTTGCTGCCGCCGGAATGTGAGGCCACGCCGTGCACGTGCAGTTTGGCGCGGTGCACGCCGCGGCCGCCGACGACGAGTTTGTCCATACCGGGGTAGCCGATCATCACGCCGGCCACGTCGTCGGGCGCGTCGGGACCCTCGAAGTAGCGTTTCGCGCCGCCGAAGGCGCCGGTGTGCTCGTCGACATCGAACAGGAGAACCAGGCTGCCGCGCAGCTGGTCGGCCATGGTGGCGAGCCGGGCGGCGATGTGGCAGAAGATCGCGGAGCCGGACTTGGAGTCGGCGCTACCGCGTCCATTGAGCCAGCCGTCGACGATGGTCGCGGAGGTCGGCGGGTGGGTCCAGGCAGCCTCGTCGCCGAAGGGTGCGGTGTCCAGGCAGGCGTCGAGCACCCAGCGGGGACCGGGACGAGCTCCACGGATCTCGCAAGTGAGGCCGACGGTGGCGCCCGTCTTGTCCTTGAGCACGGTGACGGCCAGGTTGCGCTGTTCGAGCCAGGTGCTCAGCCGGTTGAGCACCGGCTCGTAGGGGTCGATACCGCCGCGGCTCGGAATGGCAACCAGCTCGCGGGTCAGGGCGATGACCGACTCGTGGTCCTCGCTGGCCGCGGCCAGCACGTCGTGCTCACCGCCGTGGTTGATCGGGTTCACGATCGGCACCTCCCTTCACCCACGCGCTGCTGGGCGTCGTCTCTGGTGTCTAGCTTCGCACGGTCGGCAGGTCACGCAGGGCCTGGTCACTCTCGACCCGGCGGGGGCTGGCGTAGACCTGCCGTGCGTGGTCGATCAGGCGTTCGGCCACCGCCGCCTCGAACAGCCCCCCGGAGTCGAACGCCTCGGACGAGGTCAGCGAAGGGATCGGCACGACTGCGGTGGACTCTGAGGCACAGAAGAACCGCTCCGGGGTTCCGGGGTCGTCCTCGACGATGCCGATGTGCAGCGTCTTCAACCCGAGGCTGCGGTCGTGCGGATCGCGGATCTTCACCAGCCGCAGCAGGTGGTCCTTGAGGACCTGGTGGCGCGGCGGGCCGAACAGCACCCGGTAGTGCACCAGCTCGGGCCGCTGCACCAGCACGGCCTCGATCGCGTCGAGGTAGGCCGCGTCGCGTGAGCGCGATCCCACGACCGCCAGGTACTGGCCGGCGTCGCGGACCACCTCGGTCATCGCGGCGCGCAGGTCGTGGTGACCAACCAGCAGGCGTGGTGTCTCGGATGCGGACCCTCTACGTCCGCTACGGCGCCGCCTACGCCGACCTGCCCGAGGCATTCCTCAACCTCGACGTCCTCTGCTCGACCAGCACGGCGACGACGCGCTCGACGCGATCTGGACCGAGGTCACTCGCTGGGCGACCGAACCGCGCCGGCTGCACCGCTCCTACACCGTCGACTACCTCGCCGACCTCATCCGTACCCCCGCCAGCAACCCGGCCCTCGACCGGCGCTCGGCCTGACCACCCCGGAGGTTCCCGTGATCCACGCCGTCTACGACATCACCGCCTGCGCCGCCCCCAACCCCGAACCCGCCGAGCTGCTGGAAGCCATGCGCGCCACCGTCGCCCGGCTCGGCTGCACGGTCCTCGGCGAACTGCCCGTGGTATTCCAGCCGCACGGCGCCACCTGCGTGCTGGTGCTGGCCGAATCCCACCTGACCGTGTCCACCTGGCCCGAGCACGAACTCGCGCACGTCGACCTGTTCACCTGCCGTGCCGACACCAATCCCGAAGAGGCGATCGCCCCGATCCTCGCCGTGCTCGGCGGAGGGACCGTGCACGGCCAGCGAGTCGGTCGGCTCGGCCCCGTCGGCGTCGCTGCTGGCTCCGCGCCAGCGGGGGCAGGCGTCCGGTAACGAGCCTGCTCAAATCCACGCCGGGGACTGGCCTGGACCGAACTGCGTAGCGCACTCGTTACCAGTTCAGGACACCACGGGAAGTTCGTCCCAGCGAGTGGTGAACCGTGGTGTCCGCATCTCCTGGCGCATTCTCCAGTCCCACCCGGACGGCCCTCGGATTCCCGAACGCCCGTAACCGGCCAGATCACGCCCGTGTCGGGCCGTGATCGTGTCGAGGACCGCGGCGAGCTTGTCGTGCCGTGGATCGTCCGGCCACAGCGACTGAGCGCGGCGGGCCTGGACCAGATCGGACGCGAGCACGCCGACCCGCTTGTACCGGTGGCCGGGCCGCCAGGCGCCTCGCGCCAGCCGCGCTGCGGTCGTGGCGAGCTGGCCAGCGGCGTTGAGCGGCACTGGAAACCCTTGCGTGGCTTGGGCATGATGCGGCGGACCCGTTCCGAAGCCACCAGTGGAGAGCATCACGGTGACGGCCGGGACGGCCAGATCCAGGCGCCGCAGCTTGGCGGAGACGGCCTGTGCGAATGCGCTGGCGGCCGCGGCCACCTCGTCCTGTTTGGTCGCCGGCTGGCCGAGGTGTCGGCAGTGCATGATCGAGCGGCGCGGAGCCGGCTGCTCGGTCAGCGGTATGCAGGACACGCCCTGGAGTTCGCGGACGGTCCGCTCGACGACGATGGTGTACGCGCGACGGACCCAGCCCGGGTCGAGGTCGGCGAGCGCCTTCGCGGTCGTGACCCCATGCGCGGCAAGGCGTGCGGACAACCGGCCGCCGATGCCCCAGACTTCGCCGACCGGGATGCTGGCCAGCAGTTCCGCCCGCTCGGCCCGACTGAGCGCATCGATGCTGAACACCCCGATTCCGGAGTCCTTGGCGTGGTTGGTGGCGATCTTCGCCAGCGTCTTCGTTCTCCCGATCCCGACGGTGACCGGCAGGCCGAGCCACCGCGCGGAGCGCTCCCGCGCGCACACCGCGGCGTCGAGCGCCTCACCGGCCGGGAACTCGAGGAAGCACTCGTCGATCGAGTACGGCTCGACCCTCGGCGCGAGCTGCCCGCACAACGTCGCGAGTCGCGAGCTGAAATCGCCGTACAGCTCGTAGTTCGAGGACAGGGCGACGACATCGCGGCAGCTTGGCCGGGTGCGCACCTTGAACCACGGCTCCCCCATGCCGATCTCGAGCGCCTTCGCCTCCTTCGAGCGGGCCACGACACAGCCGTCGTTGTTGGACAGCACCACGACCGGCCGCCGGTTGAGCCCGACGTTGAAGATGCGCTCCGCCGAAACGTACATGGAGTCCACATCAGCCAAAACGACTGAACGACGCTTATCGACCATGCTCGGTCTCCGTTTGCACCACACATGTGGCGTCCACTACGGTTCCGCGACAGCGTCGCTGACCTGCACCGATCTCCAGCGCCGAGACCGCAACGGCTCGGCGACCCCCGGAGAAGCTGGCGTACGTGCTGTCGACGTCGACGAGCCCGACGACCTGGTCACCGGCCATGACGACCGCCGGGTTTCAAGTGGCGGATCACCGCTGTGACCACGCCCCACACCTCGAACCCCTCCCCGTCGCGCGGCAGCGGGATCACAGGGAACGCGGGGTTGGCTGGCTCGAGCTGCGGCGGGCGCAGCCGCAGCCGCTTTACGGTGAACTCGTCGTACAGCACCGCGACGACGACGTCTCCGTCGTCGGGTGTGAGGCTGCGGTCGACGATGATCTCGTCCCCGTCGGAGATCCCCGCCTCGACCATGGAGTCTCCGGATACCCGCAGCACGAACGTCGCCGGATTGCGAAGCAGATTCCGGTCCAGGCTCACCGGGCCTGCGTAGTAGTCCTCCGCAGGCGAGGGGAACCCGGCAGGCACCACCGGCGGCCCCTCGACCTCGATCACATGCATAATCCTCACCGACGGAGTCAAACACATGTTCGATCGGAGCGCGTGTTTTCGGGCACGAACTGTGAGATTCGGCCTGGTCAACGCTCCGGATTCCGCAGGCGGAGACGGCCGGGTTCGAGGCGAGCGACGCCTGCGGCAGCTGCGAGGTGCTGCCGCAGTTGCTGGTTCTCCAGAGCGAGGCGCTGGTTGTTCGCGGTAGCGAGGTCGAGGTGCGCTCGATCGAGAGCGATGGACCTGCTCGCAGTCCTTGACACTCGAAACCCGCTAGCCGGAAATCCGGGTCTGGCACAGCGCCGCGGAAACGAGGCAGGCTCGACTGCCGTTGCGGTGACGGGCGGCGGGGCGTCAGGGCCCGGGTCGGTTCGAGCGGTTCGTGGTCCGGGCGTCTTTCGCGGTCGCGCGCTGCGGTGCTGTCCTCTGGTGCCGGATTGGCGGTTCGCCGCTGGTGTGCGTCCGGATCTTGCTCGCGAGCCGGTTCCTTTCCCCGTGCTGGCGTACCGCGACCTGGTCGGTGCCCTCGCCCATTTCGCGCACCTCGCCCGGCAGCCCCCAGAGCCCGGCGGACGGATCACGGTCGCGCACCGCAACAGGAACCCGCGCGTCGACTTATTGGCAGGGTGTTTCGCATCGACGGCTCCAGGCCGCTACTCTCGGTGCGGCATACATCACAGTGTCAGCGTGGGAGGTGCGCGTGGTGAATTACGCGGTTGCTCCGCCGCCGGGGGTCGATACCACCAGAGCGAGCGTCGCGCGCGTATACGACTACTACCTGGGCGGCAAGGACCACTACGAGATCGACCGGAAGATGGCCGCGGACCTGGAGCGGGCGTTTCCGGAGGTCGCGCACCTTGCTCGAGACAACAGGCACCTGCTGACCCGGATCTGCCGGTTCATCGCCTACCAGACCGGGATCCGTCAGTACATCGACTGCGGTTCCGGTCTGCCGACTGCCGAGAACGTGCACCAGATCGTGCAGCGCGCCGACTCGACGGCACGGGTGGTCTACGTCGACTACGACCCGGTCGTGACCGCCCATGGCCTGGCGCTGCTGGTCGAGAACGACTTCACCGACTTCATCCAGGCCGACATCTACGAGCCGGAGCGCATCCTCCACCATCCGACGGTCGACGAGAACATCAACTGGAACGAGCCGGTCGCGGTGCTCTTTCTCGCGACGCTCCACCACCAGACCGAAGACCCAGACGCACCGGCCGCGGTGACGAAGGCGTTCATCGACCGCATGCCCTCCGGGTCCTACCTGGCGATCTCGCACCTGCTCGACCCGCGAGACGGCTCCGAAGACGAGCAGACGGTGAACAAGCTGCTCGAAACCGTGCACAACGGGCCTATGCGCGACGTCATGGCCCGCACCCGCGCCCAGATCCGGGAACTGTTCCACGACATGGAGATGGTCCCGTCCGGACCGGGCAAACCGGCGGGCATCGTGCACTCGGTCGACTGGTGGCCGGACGGCCCGATGCTGCGCGAACGCACGATCGCACAGCAGATCATGGTGGCCGGCGTGGCGAGGAAGCCGTAAAGGCAGCGAGGTGGTTCTTCCCCGGCCCCGGAGGCAGTCCGAGGGCGCGGGCCTGCGCCGCGCTGGCCGCCGTTTCGACGGACTCTTTCGCCGAGGCATCCGGCTTCAGCGGATAGGCATCGCCCGGCCGGGGTCGCTAGGCTGGCGGCGTGAGCGAGCTGGTGTCCGGCGATTTCGGTGCACGGCTGCGGGAAGCCCGTGCGCGACGGCGTTTGACCCAGTCTGTGGTCGCTGATCTGGTCGGGATCAGCCAAGGCCAACTGTCGCGGCTGGAATCCGGCGACCGCCATCCGGTGGAACGCAGGCTGTTGGAGGATCTCGCGTACGTCCTCGGGCGCGCGGTCCCGGAGCTGACTGGGATGCAGGGCCAGGAGCCCGACTTCGCTCCCGTGCTGTCTCCGTTGTCGGCGGCGTTGGCGGCCGCGACGCTCGATGATGTTCCCGACGTCCCGGCACGGCCCGTCGAGGAATTGGCCAGGCTGGTCCGGGTGGCGAATCGCGCGTCCGCGGATTCGCGCTACGTCGTCGCAAACGAGGAACTGGCCGCGCTGCTGGTTGAATCACACGTCCGGTTCGTCACCGGCCCGGCGCGGGAACGCCGCGCGGCGCTCGCGGCAGTGGGCGAGGCGTGTCTGGTGGCGGTGGGCGTCGCCCGCAGCCTCGGCGACTATCCCCTCGCGCTGGCAGCGGGGGAGCGCGCGCGGGCGGCGGCGGCCCGGCGGGAGGATCCGGTCCTGGCGGGGTTCGCCTCGATGTCCACGTCAGTGGTGCAGGCCCGGATCGTCGACCGCGCCGCCGCCTGGGACACCGCCGCCGCCGCGCTGGATTCGCTCGCCCGCGCCGATCCCGATGCGGAGGACGCCGCCTCGGCCGAGGCAGCGGGCATGCTGCACCTTGCTCTGGCGCAATTGGGCGCGAAGCAGCACGACCGGGACATCGCGACGACGCATCACACGGAGGCCGCGGCGCTCGCCGCCCGGACCGGCGAGCGCCGCACGTTGTGCTTCGATTTCGGCCCGTCCAATGCGCTGGCCTGGGGTCTCGCAGGCAAGGTGGAGCTCGGAGAAGGACCGCGACGGGCCGAGGAGATCGTGCGCGTCCCGGGCTACGACAAGGGCCTGGGCAGCCGCGACCGCCGGGCCGCGCTGCATTTCGACCTGGCCAGGGGCTTCGCGCAGGCAGAGGGCGCGCGCGACGACCTCGCCGTCTGGCATCTGGACCAGGCCGACTGGATCGCCCCGGAGCGCATCCGCAACGACCCCCTCTCCCGGGGGCTGGTCGAGGATCTCGTCGCCCGCGGCCGCTGCCCGGGGCCGGAGATGGACTCACTCGAAGGCAGGCTTGCGCCGTCCCGCTGAGCAGACGTCGCCCAGAGGCCGAGATCCTCGCCGGTGATGCTGTTTCCCTGCGGCGATTGCCGTGCGACGCGCCGCCGAGCCCGACTCCGGACGGCGTGGGGCATCCTCCTCGGCTGCCCCGCTGGGTTCCCCGCGGGCTCCCGAATGCCTCCGGAATCCGCGCGCCGCCCAGAGGGCGCCCCTGAAGAACGACGGGCTGATACCGCGAAGTGCGGTTGTCGCCCGAGTGCTCACTCGGGCGACAACCTTGTCGCGAACCTCCCGACATCCACGGGCGACCCTGCTCACTGCAACAGGCCCGGTCGTCCTGCGCGGCACGCGGGACACGTTGTCGTGCAATCTGATGCGCCCACGCCGCGTGAGGCGGCGCACCATCGTCCGATCGCGGTCTTCCTCCGTGCCATGGTTCACGCACGCCCAACGAGGAAGAACCCAATGCGTTGCCAACGCTTCCAGTCCGGCTTCCCCCGCGCGGCTGTCCCGGAATCCGCGGCCGGTGACCCGATGTCCCGCCCTGCAAAAGAGAGATCCAGTCCGCGGCACCGCTCGGCATGACGAGTCGCAAGACTGATCCGTGATCACCTCGCCATCCGGCCGTTATCTTCGCTGGGTCTGTCGAATTGCTTTTCATGCGGGCAAGACGACGACTTCGGGGAAATGCAGTGTTGTCAACGACGGAAAGCGGCTCGACTTCGGGATCTCTCCTGTCGAATCCGTATTCCGGCTTTTTTCTCCGCTTTATGCCAGCTTGGCATAAAATTCCGGCGCTGCGGGGTTAGCGTCTGCTCGTGATCAGCGAGCGGGCAGCGGCGGACCGCGTTCTGGTGGTGATCTTCTACTACGAGGGTGATCACCGCCGGCACGTGTATCCGGGCGCGCTCGCAGTGGGGCGGGTGCCGGGCGCGCGGGTGCAGGCGATGTGCCACGCCGAACTCGGATCGGGATGGACTCATCCCGGCGACATGATCGGTCGCGAGCCGCTCGCGGATCTCGGCGGCCCGTTCGACTGCTGCGACCGGTGCTTCGCGTGGCTGCGGCGGCACCCTCATGTGGTCGCGGCCGCGGGCGGCGCGGCCCGCGGCCGCGGCACACTGCCCCTCGCGATCCCGACGCGGCCGTTCCCGGCGGTTGGATCTGTTGCGGGGGAATCGATCCCGATCGCGGTCCGAGCCGTGAGCCCTTCCCTCGCAGTCGTGAGCCCGGCCGAGGGAGGAGCGGTGCGGCGCGGCCAGGGTCGTCGGGCGCGGTGCACCGTCCCGTCGCCGGTGCGGACCACCCCCATCCGCTTGGCGCCGGAGGGGGGCGGCCCCGGCGAACCCTGCCGGGGCCGCCCTGCACCTCTGTCGCGGTCGCGTCCGCCGGCGGGAAAGCGGGAACTGCGGCGGGGCCGCGCCGGACCGCGTGGCGCGAGGGGCGCCGACGCGAGGACGGCGGGTCGGAGATGACGCGCAGCCACGCCGGAGGCCCCGCCTACAACGGGTCTCCCCGACTGGCCGATCTCGTGCTCGTCGCCGTCTACCAGGCCGACCCTCGCCGGCCCGCGATCCGCGACCGCGACGCCCTCGGCGCCGCCCTGGCGGTGGGGTTGCTCGCCGAGCAGGTCTTCCAGAAGACCATTGACGTCACTCCCGACGAGATGGTGTGGCTGCGGGAACCGGTGCCCGGCCCGGACCCCGGCGATGTGCTGGAGGTCGTGCGCGGGCGCGGGCTGCCCGCCCCGGTCTCCGCCGCGGTCGCGGTGCTCGCCCCGGGCTCGGCCGCGACGGTGTGGGAGCGGCTGGTCAGGCGGGGCGTCGCGCAGCCCGTGCGGGGGCTGCTGGGGCACCGGCCCGGGTTCGAGTTCACCGACCTGTGCGCCACCCAGTGGCCGCGCGCGCTGTTCAACACCGGGCTCGACGCCCCCGATCCCACGCTCGCCCCGGTCGCCGTCGCTCTCTGGCGAATCCTCGGCTGCCTCGGCCTCGACGGATTCAGCGTCCCGGCCGCGACAGCGGCGCGGCTCGGACGCGCAGCCTCGCGCACCTCGCCGGTCGACCCGCTCCTGTCCGCCCTGCCCGACCTCGCGGCGCGCACCTGACGTCGCCTGCCAGGCCCCCCTGTCGCTTCCAACCCGCGCCTGTCGCGGCTCGCCGCCACGCTCCGGTCTCTGCCGTTTTCCGTGTTTCCGTTCGCTCACAGGAGGTTTCGCGCATGCGTTCGTTATCGTTCCCGCGTTGTCGCGGTCGCAGCCCGGCGGCGATCGCGGTCGTCGCGGCCGCGGTGCTGGCCGGTGCCTCGGGGTGCGGGCTTCTCGGCGGCAGCGAACCGGCACGGGGGTCGGACGGGCGCGACCCGGTGGTCGTGGCCGAGATGCCGCTGCTGGACGTCGCGCCGCTGCACCTGGCCGTCGAGCGCGGGTATTTCGCCGAGGCGGGCGTGACGGTATCGACGCAGACCGCGGCCAGCGGCCAGGCCGCGATCGCGAAACTCACGTCCAAAGACGTCGCCATCGCCTACGCCAGCGACGTCGCGGCGGTACTCGCGGCGAGCCGCGGAGTCGGCGACCTCGCGATCATCGCCGAGGCATCGTCGGCGGCACCCAAAACCATCGAGCTCGTGGTGCCGAAAAACGGGTCGGTCAAGAACGTGCACGACCTGCCCGGCAAGAGGATCGCGATCAACGCGACGAAAGGGCTCAGCGACACCCTCGTCATGGCCGCCCTGGACGTCCGCGGTGTCCCCTACAAGGACATCCATTGGGTCGAGATGCAGTTTCCCGACATGGCGGGGGCGTTGCGCCGAGGCGACGTCGACGCGGCATCGACGGTCGAGCCCTTCGTGACCCAGGCCGCGAAGGACGGTGCCGAGGAACTGCTCGACCTCGCCACCGCAGACGCCCAGGGCCTCCCGGTGTCCTGCTATCTCACGACGAGGGGCTGGGCCGCCAGTCACCCGGTCGAGATCGCGGCGTTCAGGAACGGTCTGCGCCGCGCCGCCGACCTGGCCAACTCCGATCGCGCCGCTGTCGAGAAGTCCGTCGCCCGCTTCGCGAAAATCAAAGAGGATGACGTCAAACTCGTGAAGTTCCCCTTTTTCCGCAGCGGGATCGCGCCCGCCTCGCTGCAGAGCGTCCCCGCTCTGCTCAAGCGCTACGGAGCGATCAGCTCCCCGTTCGACATCAACCGCCTGCTCTTGCCCGACAAGCCCTGATCGTGCCGCGACAGTCCGGCCCAGCCCTTCCCGTTCGCCTGCGGAGAGGAACGGGCCGGGCCGCCGCGGCGGTCAGGAGACTTCCGACGAGTCCGACGCCCAGGTGTTGCATTCCTGAACCCGGTTTTTGGTCGCACCGTGCTGCCACCAGGCTATGGCGTGCTGATCGCTGCCGTGGTCGCGCGGGCCGCCATTGTGGTCGCCGCGGTCCTCGCTGTTCCAGGCTTCGGTGTAGATATTACGATCGACGTCGCCGCCCCCTGCGGCGTAGGCGGAGCCGAGGAACATCCCGCTGAAGCACTGCGCCTGCAATTCGAGGCGCCGCGACAGTTCCAGCCCGGCGGCGGAATCGGCGCCCGCGTCATAGCGGGCGTCGTCCATCGCGTCGGACACCCCGGACAGTTGCTGGACGTGGTGCCCGTACTCGTGCGCCAGCACGGGGAGATAGATGCCGGGGTGCGCACCGTATTGCTCGATTTGGAGTTTGTCGAGCGGCATGTAGATAGTGCGGTTGGTCGGGCAGTAGTAGGCGGCGAAACTGTCGCCGGCCGATCCGCACGGGCTCTGCATCTGCCCGGACGAGGCGACCACCAGGTGCGGGCTAGCGAACGGCAGGCCGGCGGCGGCCAGTACCTGGGACCACACCGCGTCCAGGCACCGGACCCCGGATGCGAAGAACTGTGCGGCCCGGTCGTGGTCGGGCCCCCAGCGGCTGAGCGCGCATTGCCGGTTCGGCAAACCGATGTCCGCGCGCCCGAACAACGGGTTGTCCGCCAACGCTTTGACCGGGCGCGGCCCCGCGGGCGTCGGCTCGGCGCGGGTCGTGGCGGCAGGTTCGCTGCTGGTGGCGCGGGTGCTGGGGGCGTCCGAGGTGCTCGGCGCGCTGCTGGCGGTGTAGCGAGTGGGCGGGGGTGCACTGTAGACGGTGGGATAGGTCGGCTCGGGCGTGCTCGCCGCAGTGATGTGCTTCTGCGTGTGGACCACGACGCCGACCACGACGAGGCCGACGGCGAGCAGCAGGACCGCGCCGAACAGCGATCCCAGCACGACGAGTACTTTCCGCCGTTTCGCGCGCGGCTGCCCGGCACGGGGCGCAGCGGCGGTCGCGGCAGGGCCGTATCCGCTCGTGTAGGGGTACGGCGGCATGACCGGGACGGCGGGCGGCGGGACGGAATACCCCGTAGGAACAGGGGAATACGGGGGCCCGTTGTGGGCCTGCGGCGGCGGGGGAACGGGATGCCAGGCGGGAAAGTGTTGCCCTGGCGGCATTCCCCGCCCGGGCGGCAGCGGGTACGGCGGCGGCAGCGGCGGCGCGGCGGGCGGCACCGGGTACGGTCCGCCCTGCGGTGGCCAGGTCATCGGCATTCCCCCTACGATTGCTTTTTCCGCGTGGTCGGCTTTGTTCGTTGCCGCCCCGCCCACCCTAGCTGTATTGCTCTAAGGTTTCGGGCGTGGCGAGAAAATGGGTTTCCGCGGCGGCTGTCGCCGTTTCGACCGTGCTGGCCGGAATAGCGCCGGCGGCGGCGTATCCCGGACAGGGAACGCATTCGGCAGACGGCGGTTCCACGGTTTCCGGAGCCGTAGCCGACATCGGGCTGAAATTGCTGCGCGACGGCGGTCTGCAGGTGACGGAGAAGGTCACCGTCCCCGACGGAGGACAGCTGGCGGCCGATCTGCCGCTGCGCGTCCCCGGCGAAGGCGAGACGGACCGCGTCTACACGGTGCGGTCGGCCGCCCTCACCCGGGCGTCCGAGTCTGCCTGGACCGACGACCGGCTCGGCCTGACGTTCCCGTCCGGCGAGTCCACGGCGGTGTTCACCGTGGACGGCGCGCTGTCGGATGTCGCCGGCGGCCAGCTGGTGCGGTGGCCGGCGCTGGGCGGGTTCGACCAGTCGGTCCGGGAGGTGCGGGTGTCGCTGCTCGCGCCGGAGCGTCCGGCGGAGCCGGTGGCGTGCGTGGTCGGCGGGCGGCAGGCGTGTACACAGGCCGAGATCGACGGGACCGGCGTGCTGCGCGCGCAGCAGCGCGGTCTGCGGGCCGGGGATTCGATGGAGGTGTCGGCGACGCTGCCGCCGGGCACCGCACCGGCGAACGCACAGGCCGCGCCGAGGCTTGCGGAGGAGGCGACGGCCGGCCCGTTCGCCTTCGGGCCCGCGGAGGACGTCGCGCTGGTGACGCTCGCCGTTCTGACGGTCATGGCCAATGTCATGGCGTGGCTGCGGAGACGAGAAGCGGGCACCGTCGACGTCGAGGTCGCCGTCGACGTTCTGGTGCGCCGCGACGGGCGGACGGTGTTCGCCTCGCCCGACGGTATCCTGCCCGGGCAGGTCGGCACCGTGGCGGACGGGTGGGCCGATCCGGCGGACGTCGCCGCGACCGCGCTCGACCTCGCGGTCCGGGGCTACCTGTGGCTGGCCGAGCTGCCCGGCCCGGACTGGCAGATCTCGCGCCGTAGCCCGCCCGACGGAGGCGTCCTCGAGTACGAGCGTCGGGTGCTTGACGCGCTGCTGCCGCCGGGCATGGACACGGTGCTTCTGTCGCAAGTGGACGGTCTCGGCACTGCCGCGATCCGGGACGCGATGTACCGCGATGTCGTTGACCGCGGCTGGTTCTCCCGCCGCCCGGATCTGTCTCCGGGCAGGCTCGCGCTGCCCGGCATGGTGGTGTTCGCGCTGGGCGCGGCGGCGACGGCGGTGCTGGCGTTCACCGTCGGCCACGCGCTGCTGGGCGTAGCGGTCGCGATCGCCGGTGCGAGCGTGGGCGCGGCCCGCGCGCAGCTGCCTGCCCGCACCGCCCGCGGCGGCGCGGTCGCCGCGCAGATCGCCGGCCTGCGCCGCTTCCTGCGCGAGGCACGCGCCGAGGACATCGAGTCCCCGGCGGACCGGGAGACGGTGTTCTCGCGGTCGCTGCCCTACGCGGTGGCGCTGGGCGAGACCGAACGGTGGCTCGCGGCGTTCGCCGGCCTGGACCCGGCAGCGGACGGCACGCCGGGACTGTCCTGGTTCGGCGGCTTCGAGGCAGAGCGCGACCTGGCGCGGTTCGGGCGGCAGGTGCCGGAGTTCCTGTCCGCGCTGAAGGCGGTGCTGGCGAGGGACCGCCTCGGAGACTGAGCGGGTCGAGCGCTCCGCTGCTGTGCCGGTCATGCGGCGGTGCCCGCCGGACCGGTGGAGGGCCGGCGTTCAGGGAGGGCGGCGACGGCGGCCAGGCACAGCGAATACGCCGGGTCGTGGAAGGTCGGGCGGGGGTTGTGCCAGTCGTCGGCGTGGACGATGCCCGGCGGGAGGAGGTCGAGTCCGTCGAGGAGGCGGGCGAATTCCTCGGCGGTGCGCAGTCTCCGGCGCGGCGGGCGAAGGAAGCCGGGCGGCTGCGGCGCGGGGCCGTCGTCTTCGTACAGCTCGTGCATCCGCTCGGCGAGGTCCCGTTCGCCGGGGTCGAGGCCGTCGGTGCTGGGGTGGGCGGCGATGACCATGCTGCCGGGCGGGAGGCGGTCGGTGCAGGCGCGCAGCGCGGCGGTGGCGGCGTCGGTGTCGTGCACCGTTTCCAGGGCGTTGGCGAGCACCAGCCCGACCGGGTCGCCGTCGTTCAGCAGCCGCCGCGTGGGCTCGGCGTACAGGATCGTTCCCGGGACGGCGAAGTCGCTGGTGACCCATTCGATCGGCGCGCGCTGCTGCTGGGCGAAGCATGTCCAGTGGGCCTTGGAGCAGCGGTCCCGGCCGGCGTGCACGACGCGGCTGCCGGGAAAGGCGAGAGCACGAGCGACCACCGCGTTGCGGTAGGGCAAGGCGTCGCCCACGAGCAGGAAGCGGCGGATGCCCGCGGAGTAGGCCGTGTCGAAGGCCCGGCCCACGAACCCGTGCGCGATGCGGAAGGCTAGGGGCAGGTACGGAACAGCCCTGACGGCCTCCTGGTACCAGAGGCGGTCGATCGCCCAGGATGCGTCGCCGCCGAGGGCGTGGTCTTCGACCCGTCCGAGGGAGGGGTGGTCCAGGTCCGTCGCGGGCGGGCGCCACCGGGCGGCGTCGGCGTACAGCTCGGCGGGCGACGCGGACGGCGCGGGTGCGTTGGTGTCCTCGGCGGCCGCGGTGGCGGATCTTCGCATTCGTGTCGTTCCTTTGCGGGACAAGGGGAATCCGGCTCTGCCGCTGCGGCGGAACCGCGCCCGGCGGGCTCAGCCCACAGGTCGCGGGCCGCGGTCTGCGGTGAGTTCGGCGGCGATGGCGGCGGCGATGGGCAGGCCCGTGGCGTCCTGGATCCAGTCCCATTGCCCGTTCGGATTGAGGTCGAGGAACCAATGGCGCTCCTTCGCGTCCACGGCGAAATCCGCCGCAGCGAACGAGATTCCCAGCCTGGCAGTCATCCGCAGCAGTCCCGCTTCGGTCGCGGGCGGGAGGGTCGTGGGTTCGTAGGACAGCGCGTCGTAGTCGGCGCGCCAGTCGAGCTGGTCTCCGTGGATGTTCGCCGCGAACACCCGGTCGCCGACGACGATCGCCCGCACGTCCCTCGTCTTCGGGACGCGCTGCTGGAATTGGTGAGCGGTGAGCGCCACTCCGGCGTCTCCGACGTCGGCGTCCGCGGCCGGGGTGGTGAAGACGTGCGCGAGTTTGTCCCCGTCGACGACGGTGGGGGAGGCGAGGGTTTTGTGCACGCGCGCGGGTCCCAGGTGCGCGCGGTGGGCGGCAGCGGCGCGGGGGGCGTTGGTGACCACCGTGCGCGGCACCGCCAGCCCGCATTCCGCGGCGACCGCGTACTGCACCGGTTTGTATTCCGCGTCGGCGACGCGCGCCGGGTGGTTGACCCAGGTGCTGTCCAGGGTCAGCAGGAGACCGACGAAGCCGCGGCGGGCTTCGCGTTCGGCGTAGCGCCGTGCGGCGTCGGTCATCTGCGCAGGGAACACGAACGAGCTCGGCCTGCGCACGTAGACCCCGCGGACGTCGCGCAGGCTCGCGGATCCGTCCGGGCCGCGGATCTCGCCGCTCCATCCGCCGTCGTCGTCGAAATACGCGCTGACCTCCACGGCGAGGGGGAAGTCGCCGGGATCCAGCCACAACGTCCGCTCGCCGAGCCGGTGCAGCTCCGCGACCACCAGCCCGGCGGCCGTGTCGCCCGGCTCGGTCAGCACCAGCACCGTGCCGGCGCCCGGGCGCGATTCGGTGTTCACGCGCTCGCCCTCCTTGTCTCGGTCAGAGGTCTTCGCCGGAATCGAAATAGCGGCCGCCGCCGTTCGTGGTGAACGGGGTTCCCTGCGGGCTGGCCATGACCAGGCGGCCGTCCGCGGCGGTGACGAAGACCGCGTCGCGCGGGACGGCCGCGACGCGCCGCGTGAGCCCGAAGGGCGTCGCGGGGCCGGCGCCGATCGGTTCTGCCGTGGGCGCGAAAGCTCCGCAGCGGGGCCGCAGGGGAAGCCGGGTGTCCGGGTCGATCAGGAATCCGTCGGTCATAGACCGTCGTCCTCTCATGGTCTTCGGGTGCGCGTTCGGGGCTGTCCTTGGCCTCGGGAGAGAGGGGTGTCCTGGCGCGCCGCGTGCGACGGCGGTGTCCTTCTGCCAGCCGGGCGTCGGCGTGTCTCCCGGAGGCTGCGTGCGCGGGCTGCGCGAGGCGGCTATCCGACTCGCACGGTGACGCTGATCCGTTTGTGGTCGCTGTCGGGGTTGTCCGGATCGACAGGGTCGTGGATCTTGGTCGAGCCGGGCACCACCCGCTCGGCGAGGGCCGGGCTCAGCAGGATGTGGTCGAGCTGCGCGCACTGGCGCCCGGACGGCACGGGCAGGTTGGTGCCGGTGTAGATCTCCGCTTGTTCGGCGGCGTCGACGAATCCGATCCCGTCCTCGCGCCTGTTCTTCTCGTAGTTCCAGTGCCCGCAGAGGTAGTCCAGTGCGCTGGTGTCGCGCCGGTAGGGCCGGTCCGGTACGCCGCGGGTGTTCCGGAGCCGGTGGTCGTGCTTGGGGGGTTGGTCGTATTTCGCCGGGTCCCCCAGGTCGGGCAGTTCGTGGTTCGGCCCGGAGAGGTGTTCGTTGAAGTCCATCAGCACCGCACTCAGCCGGTCCTTGTACGCCAGCCGGCGGTGGTCTTTGGCGTCGGCCTGGCGGTAGATCGCGTCGCCGATGTCGCCGTGGCCCGTGGCCAGATACAGGATCTCTTTTCCTCCGGCTGGCCGCACCATCAGAAGATTCCTGTTGCGTGCTGCGAAATCCGGAGCGCGGTGATCGAAAAAACGTTTCACGATCAGGGTTTGCGCGTCGAAGAAGATGACCGGAGCGAACGGTCCGGTCTGACGGGGGAGTCCGCACACCAGCGGCACGTACGCCCGGCCCCCGGCGTCGCGCATGGCCTCGGCGGCACCCCACATCCCCGCGCCGCCCCAGAACTCGTAATAGTCGCCCTCGCCCATGACGAGCACGTGCGGCCAGCGCTCGCGCATCGTCCGGACCAGGCCGGAGAAGTCGTAGCCGCCCGGCGGTTCCTCCGCCCTGTCGGTGGGATTCACGATGCCGCCGTGCGCGTAGTTGAAGTAGGCGAGGTCGATCTCCGTATAGGTCATGCTCTGCTCCCGATGGCAAGGGTCCGGGTACGCGGTGTGGCGGGGTCGGCTGGGATCGGCTGGGATGCGGACGTGACGGCTCCGTCGCGGGCCCGGAGGGGGAATCGTCCGGGCGGGGCGATCAGGTGTCCGGGGGTCATCGGTTCTCGTTCCTGGCGCAGTCCTCGGCGTCGGTCGCGGCCGCGGGCCTGTTGTCCGCGTCCTGGTGCGAGGCAGCGGGCTGCTGCAGGCCAGCGGGCAGGGAGACGTCCTGTCCGTCGTGCGTGGAGGTGTCGTCGGGGGCCGTGTCGCCTGCGGCGGGTTCGAGGGCGGCGAGAGCGGTGCGGAGCAGCTCCTCGGTTTCCGCGGACTGGATGTTCTCCGCCTGCGCGAGCACCTCCTGCAGCCGGTCGCGGGCCGCGTCGCGCTCGCCGTGGCGGGCTTGCATGTCGGCGAACGGGACGAGTGCTTTCGCCAGCTGGGCGACGTCGCCGATGGCTTCCATGTAGCGGGCCACCTCGATCAGCTCCCGCCATGCCTCGTTCTCGCGGCCCAGCATGATCAGCACCTCGGCGCGGCGGCGGCGGCCCATGTGCGCGCCGCGCGGCCGGCCGATCTCGAAGTGTTTCTCGATGCTGCGCTCGTACCAGGCCAGCGCGCCGTCGGGACCCTCGAGGCGGCCGCGGGCGCGGGCGTCGCGCGCCCGCCGGGAGCAGCACGTGGCCAGGATCGGTCCGGACTGTTCCCGCTCGCCGATCTCCTGCGCGGCCTCGAGGTGGGCCAGGGCGTCGTCCAGGCGGCCCTGCTCGCTGTCGGCGAAGCCCGCCTGCAAGTGCATCAGCGCTTCGGCCGTCGGGTTCCGGCACTGCCGGGCGGCTTCGAGGCCGGCCAGGCACAGCTCCCGGAACCGGTCGTAGTCGCGCAGGTGCAGGAAAAACCCCCACACCGCTTCGGCCAGCCTCCACAGGTCCTCGTTGAGGCTTTCGTCGGCGGCGGCTTCGGCGGCGACGGCGTAGACGGCCTCGCGGTGCCGGTGCCACCACTGCATCGCGTCGCCGGGGGTGGCGAACACCGCCGGGCCGTCGGTGTCGGCGTCGGGTTCGAGCCGGGGCCGGAAGGAATGGACGTCCTTGCTGCCGGCGGAGACTCTGGCGGCCAGCGCCCGGATGTAGCGGAGCAGGAGGTCGGCGTCCTCGCCGCTGGCGTCCGCGCGGCGGCGCGCGTCGGGCCGGACCATCCCGACCAGCGCCACGGCGTTCTCGTGCGGCTCGTCGAGGAAGTTGACTTCGGCCAGGGACTCGAAGGCCTTCTGCAGTTCTTTGATCGTGCAGTTGAACGCCTCGGCGAGCACGTCGGGGTCGTGGTAGGTGAAGGGCAGTCTGCCCAGTCCCCGGTAGTAGCGGCGGACCGGGTCGGGCACGGATTGGTACGCGGAGTCGTAAACCGAGGCCATGGTTGCGAAATCTCCTGTCTGCCAGGGTGTGTCGGGCGGGGCGGCCGTGCGGGCGCTGCGGTGCGGGCGGGTGCGCCATCGCGCTGCTTCGATCGAGACCGACAGCGGCAGCCCGCCGCAGCGCTGGAGAACGGCGTCGACGTCGGCCGGGGCGACGTCGACGGGGCGGGCGCGGCGGACGAACAGCTCGCGCGCGTGATCGGGGGACAGCGGCGAGAGCACCAGCTGTTCGGCGCCGTCGAGCACGAGAGCGGGCAGCTGCGACTGGCTGGTGACGACCACGACCGCCCGCTCGCTGCTGGGCAGCAGGGCGCGGACGTCCTCGCTGCGCCACGCGTGGTCGAGCAGCACGGCGAACGCGCGGCCGTCGGTCAGCGCCCGGAACTGCCCGGCCCGCTGTCCCGGCGCCTCGAGGATCTCGCCGGGCGGCACGCCCAGCGCGCAGAGGAAGCCGTGCAGCAGCACGTCGGTCTCGGCGTCGGAGATCTCGGGCCCGGGGGCGAGCCGGGCGTGCAGGATCCCGCCGGGGAACCGGGAGCGCCGGTCGTGCAGCCAGCGCAGCGCCACCGCCGTCTTGCCGATCCCGGCGACCCCGCTGACCACGACCAGGCGCGGGCCGGGCCGGTCGGCGATCTCGTCGAGCCGGGCCAGGTCGGCGTCGCGGCCGACCAGCAGCGTCGGCGACGGCGGCAGCTGGACCGGGGCTCGCGGCACGGTCCGCCGGGCGGTCACGACGCCCGCTCCCGACGTCCCGGGTCCACAGTGGACACAGCGTGCGCGGCGGCGGGAACTGCGGCCGCTGCCCGGATCCCGTGCGACCGCAGCAGCGTGTGCAGGCAGCGCAGGGCAGGCGAGCCGTGGCAGAGCCGGTCGCGCAGCGGCGCGGGGTCGCACCCGGCCGCGAACGCGCCGGCTGCCGCCACGACGGCGGCCAGCGCGGCCGCGGCGGGGCGGCGTCGCCGGGACCGGCCGGGGCCCGGTCGCGTCCTGGGGCGGGTGCGGTCGTCGGTGCGGTCGTCGCGGAGGGGCATGGGCGGGGGAGTTCTCCTGGTGTCGGACGGGGCGGGCGGGTCCGGGGTCAGTGCCGGAGGTTGGCCTGGACGCGGCCTGCGATGCGGCGGGCGGATTCGCACGGATCGGTTTCGCCTTTGCGGCCTGGGGATTGGGTGATCGAGACGACCAGGGTTTCGCGGTCGCTGGTGCCGACCGCGATGTCGCACGCGCCGTCGCTGGCCCGGCGGTCGGCTTCTCCGTAGGCGACGACGGGGTACCCGTCCGCCGGGTCGAGAGGCAGGAAGAAGGGGTAGGCCCCGCCCTTGGCGCGGTAGATCGACGTCAGACCCAGCTTGTCAACGGCAGGGAAGACGACCACTAGCTGCGCCTGGGAGAACCATCCGCAAGCCGGGCCGCCGGGACCGTGCGGGTCCGGCTTGACCCGGGCATTGCCGCCGAGGAGGTCCGAGATCTGCGCTGAAGTCAAGGCGTCGCACGGATTCTGCTTGAACCGGGTGACGTCGATAGGGTTCGCTACCTTCGGCACGCCGGGGCCGGGGGCCGTCGCGGCCGGGTCGCTGCGCGGCGGCGCGGCCCCCGGTTGCTGCGCGCCGCCCCCGTGCGCGACGACGGGGACGATGCCGGAGCAGCCGGCCGCGACGGCGGCTGCCGCGCCGAGCGCGAGCGCCGCACGCACGCCGTGCCGGCACGCTGTCACGCTCGCCCCTTCCGCATCGTGGCGAGGGCGAGGTCTGCGACGTGCTGGGCGTCCTGGCAGGGATCGGCGCCTTTCCCCGCTTGAGAATCGGCCAGTTTCACATCCACCTCGAAAGCGGCGTCGTCAGCGATGCCGATCGCGACGCTGCATCGGCCGGTCGCCCGGTCGTCGGTCGGCCCGTAAGCCACCGCGGGGTAGCCCTGCACGGGTGCGAGTTCTTCGAAGAAGCCTTCGTTCTTCTTCGCGTAAACGTGGCCGAGACCGTCTTTCCACGCGTACACGAGTTGCACGCCGATGCCTGAGCCGCGGCTCGGATTCGACCACCGGCATTGTTTGGCGACCCCGGTGTCCTGCGACGGTTGCACCTGCGGCGTTGCACCGGAGAACAACGTCTTCACCTGTGCGTCGGTCAGCACGGTGCAGGGGTCGCCTTGGACGAGAGACGCTGGCAGCGGGCTCGCGACCGTGGGAACCCCTGCCGAGGGTTTCCGGGCTTTGCTAGGCGATTCGGTGCCGAGCACGGGATCGGGGTTTCCCGCGTTGCCGCCGCAGGCGGCCAGTACGGCGGTCAGCAGCAGCGCGAGCAAGGCTGTGCGGGAGCGGTCCGTGCGCATCACCGGCGGCTTTCCGGTTGCTTCGGTGCGACGGCGTCGCGGAGCTTTTCCACGGGCGGGGGCCAGGGTTCGGCGGACGGCTCCGGGTCCGTGCCGGTGTTCTGTGCGGGGCTGTTGTCGTCGCTCATCGGAGTTTTTCCTTTGCTGTCAAGGTTGTCTGCTCAGCCGCGGCGCAGGTTGCCGAGCGCCTGTTTCGCTATGTCGCGGGCGGATTGGCACGGGTCCCGTTCTCCTGTGCGGGCGCGGGACTGGGTGATCGAGACGACGAGGGTTTCGCGGTCGCTGACACCCGTCGCGACGTCGCATTCGCCCCGGGGGCGGGGATCGTCTTCGCCGTAGGCGACGATGGGGTATCCGTCGACGGGTTCTAGGGCGAGGAAGAACGGGTAGGCGCCGCCTTTGGCGCGGTAGACCGACGTCAGGCCGAGGTCGTTGATGTTGGGGTACAGGACCGCGACGGTCGCCGCTGTCGCGTGGTTGAACCAGCCGCAGGCCGGTCCGACCGGGCCGTGCGGGTCTGGGCGGATCCGCGTGCGGTCGCCGAGGAGGTCCGAGATTTGCGGCGGGGTCAGGGTTTCGCAGGGGTTCCGCTTGAACCGGGTGATGTCGAGGGGGTTCGCCACCCCCGGCACGCCGGGGCCGGGCACCGTCCCGGCCGAGGCGCTGTGCGGCGGCGCGGTCGCCGTCGTCGGGGCGGGGCTCGAGGGTTGCGCGGCAGGGGCTCGGACGGGATCCGAGCAGGCGGAGACCAACGCCGTCGCGACCGCGGCTGCGACGGCCGAAGCCGGCGACGCAGGCCCGCGCCGGAAGCGTCCCGCCGCCCGCGCTGGGCAGGGGGCGCGGGTTTCGTCGCCGTTCACCGCGAGCCTTCCGCCCGCCGCCGGAGATTGGCGATGACCATGTCGGCGGCCTGTCCCGCGACGGTGCAGGGGTCGGTGTTGCCCTTTGTGCTCTCGCCGAGGCTGATCGTCACGTCGATGGACAGGTCGTCCGCGGTGCCGACGCTGACCTGGCACAGGCCGTCGCCGAGATCGACTGTGAACGCGACCGCGGGAAATCCTTGGACGGGAGGCAGCGGCCGCCAGAGTTTCGCCTTCGGTTTGCTGTTTCGGTAGACGGCGCTGAGCCCTTGGTGGTCCTCGGTCACGTAGCCCGTGCTGATCGCGGAGCCGGAGTCGATGTTGCTCCACCGGCAGCTCGGCCCGAGACCGCCGATGTTCCTGAGCTTGCCCGGCGGCGCCACCGAGATGATGCTCTCCACTTGGGCCGGGGTCAGTGCTGTCTTGCAGGGGTCGCCCGACAGCACCGAGGCGGGCAGCGGATGCTCGACTTTGGGCGCTCCGCTGTGCGGCAGCGCAGCGGAGCGCACGGTCGCGGTAGCGGCGGTGTCCGCTTGGCCGCCCGCCGGACTGTGGGAGCACGCGGCGGCGAGCACGGCGGATCCGACGACGAGCGCGGTGCGGCGGACGCGGGGCATCGGGTGGTTCCTCTCGGTATCCCGCCTCTGTCGGCGGATCTTCGGGTGTGTCTGCGATCGCCGTCACCGGGTCGTGAGACGGCGTGCCTGTTCCGGCTCGAGGGCGTGCCCGCCGGGGCCGCCGCCGTACGTGGAGCGGTGGGCATTGCCGGGAAAAGGGTCGCCAGCTGCTCGCGGTCCGGGACCGGGTTCCGGTCGCCGGCGTCCCGTGATGCGTGGGCAGCGGGGGCGGTCGCGGGGGCGCTGGCGGCCGGGCAGCGGCGGAAAGCGCGTCACCGGCCCGCCTTCCGGCTGAGGTTGGCGATGACCATGTCGGCGACCTTGACCGTCAGCTCGCACGCGTCGGCTTTTCCGGCTTTGCTGGCGCCGAGGTTCAGTGCCGCATCGACGGTGTAGTCGTCCGCGATCCCCATGCTGACGTCGCACGAATCGTCAGCGCCGATACCGGTGTAGGCCGCGAACGCGACCGCAGGGAATCCGTGGACCGAGGGAATCGGCCGCCAGGTGGTCATCAGGGGTTTGCTGTTGCGGTAGACCGCGCTCAGGCCCTGGTGCGTGCGGATGTCGTAGAACACGTTCAGCCCGGCGCCGGAGTCCGGGTGGTCCCACCGGCAGGCCGGCCCGGTGGCCGGGACGTCCTCGGATCGGGGCGGGTCGGTGGCGCCGAGGATGTCTTTGAGCTGCGCGGCGGTCAGGGCTTCGCGGCACGGGTCTCCGGACAAGACGCTAGGAGGCAGGGGCCGGTCGACTTTCGGGGCTCCTGCGTAGGGCAGCGGGACGGCGGGCGAGGGCCGCGCCGTGGATGCGGGCGGCGCGGGCGACCCGGGTCCCGCGCAGGCCGCGGCGAGCGCGGCGCCGACGGCGAGGAGCAGCGCTGCGGCCGCGCCGGGGATCCTGTTCACGTCCTTTTTCCTTTCAGTCGCAGCGAAATCGGCGATGCGAAGGGGCTCGGCGCGGCGGTGCGGGCGGTCAGCGCCGCAGGTTGCGGTACACCGTTTCCTGCACGCCTCGCGCGGACTGGCACGGGTCCTGCTCGCCTTTGTGCGCGGCGGACTGGTCGACCGCGATGTTGACGGTTTCGGTGTCGCTGGTTCCCAGCGCGACGTCGCATTGCCCCTTGGCCCGGACGTCGGCCGTGCCGTAGGCGACGACCGGGTAGCCGTCGATCGGGTCGAGGGGCAGGAAGAACGGGTAGGCCCCGCCTTTGGCGCGGTAGATGCTTGTCAGGCCGAGCTTGTCGACGTCGGGGACGATGAGGATCACGCTTGCCGGGTCCTCGCCGGGCGGCGTCGGCCGCGCTGCGGTCCAGGAGCAGCCGGGCCCGCCGGCGCCGTGCGGGGACGGGAGTACCCGCACGGGATCGCCGAGCAGAACGGAAATCTGGTCCGACGTCAAGCCGTCGCACGGGTGCTGCTTGAGCCGGGCGATGTCGATCGGGCGCGCGACCGCCGGGACGCCGGGGTCGGGCGGGGAACCGGGCGAGGCGTGCGGTGACGCGCTCGGGGCAGGCGGGGCGGGACTCGCCGGGGCCCGGCCGGAGCATCCCGCGAGCAGGATCGCCGCGACGGCCAGGAGCGGGACGGCGACCGCGAGGGCTCCGGCGGCCGGGGGCCGGCGTGGCGGGGTCCCGCCGGGCCGGGGCGTCGCGGGCGGGCGGGGACGGCCGCTGGCGCCGTCCGCGGACCGGGTGCGCATGGTGGGGGGTGTCTCCTTCGGTGCGGGCGGCTCAGCGGCAGCCGAGCGAGTCGAGGACGGCGCGGGTCGCGGCGTCGGCGGGGACGACGCTCTCTCCGTCGATGTGGGCGCGTTCGGCGGACGGCCACCGGTGGCCGGTCTCGCGGAACCGGATTTCGGGCCCTCGCGCGGGAACGACGGTGATGGCGCCGGCGGCGAGCTGCATCGCCTGGATCGATGTCCCGCTATAGGGGGTTCCAACGAGGCAGTTCCCGCGGTAGGCGTCGAGATCGGCGCGGGGGTCGGGCCAGACGGGGTCCGGGACGAAGTGGCTCAAGAGCAGTACCGCGCCGATCACCGGAAGATGGGGGAGAAGCAAGGCCGACCGCACAGACATGCGCGGTCCTCGCCAGATCGCCAGCGCCGTTCCCGCGCCGCCTCCCGCTGTCGCCGCGATGTACACCGGCAGCGCCGGGTACTCGACGTAGTAGGCCCCGCTCCACGTCATCGCCGCCGCGCAGACCGCGGGAAACAGGCACCATGTGACGGCGACCAGCCACTGGTCGGTGTCGAAGGGGACGCCCCGGTCCAACCGGTCCGACAGCGCCCTGCGCGCGGCGCGGGCCGCGCGGCGGGCAGGAGCCGCCTGCCGGAGCGCGGGCCGTGCCGCCCGGTCCGGGCGGCGGGCCGGTTCGGGGTGCTCGGCCGGTCCTTCGCCGGGCGGCGGCGCGGCGCCGCGGCTGCAGACGCCGGTCAGCATGGGGCCCGCATCGGCACCGGCGGCGAGGCCTGTGCAGACCTCGCTGCCGGTCTGCCCGCTTCCGGCCGGTTTCTCCTCCGCGGCGGCGGGCAGTGCCGGGGCGCGGTCTCCCGCGGCGTCGCGGCCGCTGCCGGACGGGGCCGGTGGGGCGGGTGGTTCCTCGGTCATCGCGACGCTGTTGTCCTTTCAAATCGGGCGTGTTCGCCGGGGCGCGGGGCGTCCGGGTCGCGCTGCGGCCACGACCGCGGCGGCGCGGCGTTTCCGGCGGTCCGTTCACCTGGCGCGTTCCGGCCGGGGCGTTGCGGCGCAACGAGATCCGGCGGGGCCGGGGCCTGCGGGCGCGGTGGATGCCCGAGATACAGGCGAGGATGGGGGGCGTGTAGCACCGGGGGTTGACCGGTGCGGGGGACGTGGCCCGCGCGGTCGGTGACCCGGCAGGGCTCGTCCGTGCGCGGGACCGGAACGTCGATCTCCGGGTGCTCGGCGGCTTTCTCCGCCGCCAGCCGTGCCGCGAGGGCCTGCACGGTGATGCCGTCGGGGTTGGGCGGGTCCGGGCGCCGCCGCGCGAACAGCAGCGCCGCCGACGGCACGGACAGCAGCGCCCCGCCGGCCACGACGACCGCCGGGATGTTGGCGTGCCCGATCTGCTCGGCGAGCGGGAGCAGCACGGTCATCGCGCCGCCTCCTGCCGGGGCGGGCCGGGTTCGGCGGGCGCCAGAGGCGCGGGGCCGGTCGCGTCCGGCGGCACGGGGGTCTCCGCGCGGGCCAGGCGACGGCAGACGTCTCCCGCGACGTCCGCGGCCAGGTCGGACGCGGCCAGCGCGTCGATCAGCGGCGCGAGCCGGGCGAGGGCGGCGGGTGCGAGACCGGCCGCGATCTGGTCCCGCCGTTCCGCGGCAGCGAACGCCAGGTGTCGGCGGCGGAACGCCAGCGCATTGCCGATCTGCTCCGCGCGTGCGGTCGCGATGCGGTCCAGTCCTGTCCAGTGCGCCGGGGGCACCGCCGCGAGTTCTTCGACGTCGCGGAACCCCGCCTGTTCCAGGATCGTGCGGGTCCTGCGCGGCAGCAGCGGCGCCAGCGCGTGCAGCGGGGTCCGCAGCTCGGGCAGCGGCGCGAGGCTCAGGCCCGCGCAGCCGCCGGCACGGTCGAGCGCGGCGCGCAGTCCGTCGGCGAGCGGGGTCGTTCCCAGGACCAGCACCGTGCTGTCGTGCGCGGCGGCGAGCGTGGCGGTCTGGGGAGAGGCGGGGCCGTCGCCGACCCAGAGCAGTTCGACGAAGCGGCGCCGTCCGCCGTCGATGTCCCTCGCGAACCGGGCGAGCGCGCTCCCGGAGTGGGCGGCGTGCCAGCACTCTCTCGCGGTGCCGACGTCGCGCGCGACGAGTGACACTTCGTGCCGGGCGAGCTGGGTGCGGGAGGCGATCGAGACGACGACGGCGGACACGAGCGGGAACGTCCTTCCTGGGTGGAAAACGGGTCGGCAAGCGGTTCAGTCGCCGAGGGCGCTGAGGGTTTGCAGGCGTGCGACGAAACCGGCCGGCAGCAGGCCGCACCGTTCGGCCAGCAGCCGGAGCGCGGCCGGGCCGAGCCGGACGACGGCGGGCGGCGATCCCTGGCGGAGCCCGGCGCCGGCCCAGCGCGCCGCCGGGGCGAGTTGCCGGTCCCGGGCCTCCGCGAGCGGGAGCAGCCGGACCCTGACGCCGCCGGTTCCCTCGGCCGTGAGCCGGGCGTGCACCCGGGAGAGCAAGTCCGGCGGCGACTCGTCCATCGCGACGCACAGATCGACCAGCCGCACCACGTAGAACCGCCGCAGCGCGAGTTCGTAGCACCCCAGGGTCTGCTCGGACACCTCGCCGCACACCCGGGATCGCAGGTCCAGCAGCGTCCAGCCGCGCCGTTCGCGCAGCTTCCGCAGCTCGTCTCCCAGGAAGAGCCAGTACAGCAGCTCGAGCTCGTCGGTCAGGCGAGACAAGGAGCCCGCCCGCCGGGACAGGCTCCGCTGCGGGCGATCTGCTGCTGTCATCGAGGCCGTCCTTGCCGTCGTCGCGTGCGGGTGGTGCCGCGCGGCGGGCCGGGCGCACTCCCGGCCCGCCGCTGTGTCATCCGGCCGCGGCGAAGTCGGTCTGCGCCGGGACGGTCGCGTGGTGCCGGGCGGCCGCCTCGCGGATCTGGGCCGGATCGGCGACGGCGACCCGCGTCTGCGAATCGGCCGCGTGGATCTGGGAGAGGATCCAGCGCCCGTGCGCCCACACCGACGTGGCCACGTTGGCCGTGCCGCAGTGCTCCGCGGTGCCGCGGGAGACGAGCACGGTCAGGACCACGTAGGGCCCGACGCGCTGGTCGCCGCCGCCGCCGGAATCGCCCATGCAAGGGCCTCCGCGGTCAGGGGGCGTGCCGAGGCACACCTCGTCCCGGCCGATGCCCGCTGCCGCGCACTCCGAGCGCGCCGTGACCCGCACGTCGGTCTCCTTGAGCCAGGGCCCGAGCGGTCCCTTCCACGACTCCGGGTTCGGGGTTTCCTTTCCCCAGCCCTGCAACGTGACCGGCGCCCAGGGCAGCACCGGCGCGACGAGCGCGCCCTCGACCTGGATGGGCTCCTCCATCTCGACGAGCCCTTGGTCCCAGACGTCGCCGTGCTCGTCTTTTTCGCCCCACGCCCAGCCTGCCGGGACGATGAATCGCTTGATCTTGGCTTTCTCGGCTGCGAAGCGATTGACGTTGCCGTACATGAAGTTCCAGGTCGCCGGGTCCTCGGGCGTCGAGTGCAACCCTGCCGCCGCGCCGGGGGAGAAACCGGGGTCGCCGGTTGTCTTCCCGGCCTTCTCGGCTGCCCGCCGGAACTTCTCGTAGCGGGTCCGGCCGTCGTCGGTCATGGAGCGGACCTGCTGCGACTGCGGCCCCGGCATGACTGTCACGCAGTGCGCGGCGGTCACGAGGAACCGCGTCTGGCCGTTCTCGTCGGACCCGAGCGGGTGCGCGGCGCAGGTGTCCCAATCCGGCACCTGGTTGTGGTCGTAGACCATCGCGCCGATGCCGGAGAGGTTCTCGCTCGCGCGGTGGCCGCCGACGATCGCCTGCGCGGGCGTCGCCGGGCCGGCGACCAGCCCGACGGCTGTCGCCGTGACGGCCGCGGACGTCAAGACTCTTCGAAAACGCAAACTGTGCCTCTTTTCTGTTGTGGTGGCGTGTTCGGACATCCCCGTCCCGGCGACGGCACGGGGAGATCGGGGGAGCCGCGCGCGGCGCGGTGCCGCGGGGCGGTGGGTGTCAGCAGGCGGTGAGCAGCACCCAGTCCCACGGCTCGGCGTCCGGACCCGGCAGCGCGGGCCTGCGGCCGTTGGGCGGGCAGGAGGCGAGCACTCCGTCTTCGCCGTCGAGGAAGCCGCCGGCCGGGACCCCGTGGAGGGTGGACGGGTCCGCGGCGCGCGGCAGGCTCGCGGCGGCCGCGGCGAGGGGGCGGTGTTCGCCCCCGTCCTCGTCGCGGACCATGCGCAGGGCGGTGAGAGCGGCGCCGTGCGGGCCGCCGCAGAGCCCGCCGCTGCGGAACATCGGTTCCGTCAGGGCGTATTCGGCGGCGGCGACCGCGTCGCGGCGCAGGCCGGGGTCGCCGAGCACGATCCCGGCCAGCTGCAGGCTGCGGGCGATCCCGAGGGTGCCCGCCCAGCCGGAATCCGGCCGCACGCTGCGCCCGGTCGCCGGTTCCGGCCCGAAGACGACCTCCGGCCACCACGGGGTGTCCTCGTCGGCGCCCTGCTGGTGCAGCCGGTACCAGTCGGCCAGCGTGCGGATCGCGGCCCGGTGGCGGTCGACGCGGACGCCGCGGCGGTGGGCCAGCGCCAGCAGCGCCAGGACGCCGGCGGTCCCGTCGGCGACGCCGAGGTCGGCCCGGTCGTGCGACGGGTCGTCCTGCCGTGCCGGCCACCAGCCGGGCCGGGTTTCCCCGTTCCGGGTCAGCGGCCGGGTCAAAGCGACGAGGTAGCGCAGCACGGCGCGCAAGGTCTCGTCGCGTTCGGGATGCTCGCGTCGCAGCATCCCGGCGCCGATGCCCGCCAAGCCGTCGCGCCACGAGTATTCGCCGGGTACGGGCGGGATCCCCGCGGCGATCCGGCGGTGTGCCGCGCGCAGCCGCGCTGCCGCGATCGCGTCGACCCGGGCCTCGGCCCGGGCGAGGTCGTCGCAGTAGCGCGCGGCGAGACCGTCGGCGTTGCCCAGCGCGACGCGGATCGCCGCGGCGGCGGCCGGGACGCCGCGGGTCAGGGACCCGTGCGCCTCAGGCGTCTCCGGCAGCACGGCCAGCACGTCCTTCAGCGCCCGCCGCAGGGGAGGCCGCCGGCCGACGCGGTGTCCCGCCGACACCGCCATCCGCATCAGGTCCGACACCGGCCCGTCCTCGGCCAGCGAGCACCGGCCGTACGCTCGACCGGCGTCGAGGAGGGGAACGGACGCGGCCGACGCTGCGAGGGGCGCTGGGTCGCGGGGGAGCACTCCGCACTCGCCGGTCACGCGCTCTCCCCGAGCAGCGGCCGGGCCGGAACGGCGCGGGACGCGGGCCGGGGCGCGGCGACGCCGAGCAAGGAGTCCCACTGGGCCGTGCCGGGCGACGGCAGGACGGTCTCGCTCTTGTCCGGCGTTTGGGACACCTGCACTCCGACCGCTCCGTCGAGGAGCCCCCCGCGTGGCGTCGTGGGCAGGGCCTTCCAGTCCAGCGCCGTGCGCAGCTCCCCGACGGCCGCGTCGGAGAAGGGGCCGCCTGCGTCGCGGAACATGCGCTTCGCGATCAGCGCGGCTCCCTGCGGGCCGTGGCAGAGCCCGCCCCAGAAAAATTCGTGGGTGTCCCTCATCAGCGCCGTGCAGGCCGCGTCGACGGCGGTCTCGCACAGCTCGTCGTCGCCCAGCGCGATCCCGGCCAGCTGGAGGCTGCGGGCGATGCCGAGGGTGCCGCACCAGCCCGGCGCGGAATGGTTGGCTTGCCGCAGGTGCAATTCGGGCGCGGAGTCGGGTTCCGGATCGGTGACGACGTCCGGCCACCAGGCATAACCGGTCTCGTCGGTCCGCTGATGCGCGCGGTACCACTCGACCACCGTCCGCATCGCCACGTCCAGGCCGTACACCGACACGCCCTGGCTCCGGGCGAGGGCCAGCAGCGCCAGGATCCCGGCGCTCCCGTCGGGCAGCGACAGGTCGGCGTGCCCGTGCGGCCACTCCTTCCGCTCGCTCAGGTCGTGGCACGGGCTGTCGTGCACCCACCAGCCCGGCCGCGGCTCCCCGCGACCCGACAGGACCAGCTCGACGAAGCACTCGACCACGTTCGCAAGCAGCGGGTCCGGACCCGGCCGCTGCAGCAGGCACAGGCCAAGCCCGGCCAGGCCCTCTCTCACTGAGAATTCCGCCCGCGCGGGCCCGGTCCGCTCGTCCAGGCGGCGGTACGCCGCCCACAGCCGGTCCCGCACGATCAGGTCCAGCCGGGCATCGGCCTCTTCGAAGCGCTGCCGGTAGTCCGCGGCGATGTCGTCCGGCGCGTTGGTTGTCGCTACCCGCAGGACAGCCGCGAGGGCGGGCGCGCCGACGAATGCCGATGCGCCCGACGATTCGCCTGGGAGGAGGTCGCCTGTCGGCGCGGGCGGGAGCCGGTCGAGCGCGTCGCGCAGTCTTTGGCGGCTCCCCTTGCGTTGCCCGACGCGGACCGCCCGGCGCAGCGTCGTCGTCAACGGGCCGTCGGCCAGCAGCGTGCACGGGTGCGCGGGGACTTCCGCGAAGGGATCGGGGCAGCCGAGCGCGCTCACCGCGACACCGCCGTACACGCGCCGCCGCGCACCCCGACGCCGGCCCGTTCCGCATACGGCCGTCCGCCGAGGCCGGGGAGGCTGTTCCCGGGCTGGGCGGGGTCGGGACAGGCCAGCAGGTCGGCGAGCTTGTCCTGGATTTGGCCGGAGTCGCCCAATGCCTCGATGTCCTCCGGCGAAATGCGCCACGAGACTGCGCCCCCGAACACCCGGCTCGGCGGAAGCGTGACGAGAGTGCCCGGCGCCATGAGGTCGACGCCGGCGGCTTCGCAAAGCCTGCGGTCCAAGGGGATTCCGGCCTCGACGAGGAAGAAGACTCCCTGGGGAGCCACTGCCACCGGGCCCAGCGGGCGACGCCCGCCGAACGCGGCCATCGCCCGCCAGCCGAGAAGGGTCGGCGTGCGCAGGACGTCGAAGCGCCGTCCGGACTGCACGACAACCGTGTGCCGCCGGTGCGACCACCATTCCCCGATGACGCCGGGGTCGGTGGTCGCGGCGGACACGTCCACCGCCGCTTCGCCGGGCCGAGCCGGCGCGGTTTTGTTGGGATGCCAGGTCGCGATCCCGTCGCAGGCCGGGCCGGGAAGCACCGGCCAGCCCCGCGCGGCGTAGCGCTCGGCGGCCTCGCGCAGCGATTGCAGGCCCGCACCGCCGCTCACCGGCAACCGGGACACCGGGTTGACGTGCGCCAGCCGGTCTGCGGCAGCTCCCGGGCGCGGTCCGCGGCGGTCTTCTTGCGCGAGCTGGACTCCGCCGTCCAATACCGAGCTGCCCTCGCCTGCAGCAGTTTCCGGCCGAATGTCCGCAAGAACTGCCATGTCGCCTCCCCTGGTATTGCCCGCCTGCCAATGAGTGTTTTGGCGGCTTGCTTTCGTGCGAGGCCGTCAGCCTGGCCCCTGCGCCGGATATGCGGAACCCCTCGGTTTGTAATGTCTTGTATCGCTTTGTAAAAAACCTTGCAATGGACCTTGCAAACGAAAGTCCAGGCTTTCTAGCGTTCTCGCACCGTCGGCTGCGGGTCGTCGTTGCCGACCGTTGCGAAATGAGGGAGGCTTCCCCTGAGAAGGAAGGATCGGCGGGGAATATGGAAAGTATGTTTTTCACCGGTGCTGATGCGACCGCCCTTCGACGGGCGATGAGATGCGGTGTCGGCGAATTCGCCAAGATGCTGGGCGTTTCCGTGGCGACTGTCTACACCTGGTCGAGTCCGAGCCGCGGAGTTGATCCGGGCCCTTCAAGCCAGGACGCGCTCGCAGGCCTGCTGCGATTGCAGAACCCGGCGATCAGAGAAGCCTTCTTCACACTCGGCGGCCCGGTGCCGGGAGTGACGTCGCTGGCTGATTTGGGCGCGGATGCGGACGTCTCCGCCGAAACAGCTGTCTCACTGGCGGACAGGATGTCCGGCTTGGTCGGCGATTCCGCAGTGGCCGACCGGCTCGAGATCGAGATCGCGCGGCTCGCGGTGGCTTACGTGCACGAGCCGTTGCCGAAGGTGTACCGGGAACTTCTCGACGTGCATCGGGAACTGGACAGGGCGCTGACTGTGCCGCGGAGGCCGCACGAACAGGCACACCTGATCTGGCTCTCTAGCGCCGCAGGGCTGCTGCTGGCGCACGGCACGCAGAACCTGGGACGCCCTCGCGCCGCGCTCAAGCACGTGTTCGCGGCACGCTCGCTCGCGGACGTGGTCGACAGCGATGCGCTGCGTGCAGCGGCGCATGCCACGACCGCGCTGCTGCTCGAGTGGTCGCGCACGCCGGAAAAAGCTGTGGTCGAGGTCCGCAAGGGCCTCGCGTTCGCGACGGGTGCGCAGACCCGCCGCCGGCTGTTGGCCGTCGGGGCCCGCGCCGCAGCCCGCGCCGGCGACGCCGAGACCGCGAAGTCCATGCTGCGGCTCATGGAGTCGGCGCGCGAGCCCGGACCACCCACCGTCGACGGAGTCGCCGACCTCGGCGGACTTCTGGCGTTCCCCCGCGCCAAACGCGAGTACTACATAGGCGGTACGGAACTGCTGCTGGGAAGGTACGAACCGGCCGCCCATCACTGCGAGTTCGCCATCGACGCCTATCAGCGCGGCCCCGACCACGACCGGTCCTACGGCGACCTCGCGCTAGCTCTGCTCTCGCGCGCCGAGGCTCGCCTGCAGCTGGGCGACAGTGCAGGCGCCGCAGAGGACGTTGCCGCGGCCCTCGCCCAACCGGACGGAAAGCCTTTGCCGGAAGGTCACCGCATCAGCCAGCTCAGCCGCGCGCTGACCGATCTGCACCGTCGCGCGTTGGAGCTGCAGTATCACGGCGTGCCGGAGGCCGAAGCGGTTGCCGGACAGATCACACTCCACCTGCCGCCCGCACAGCGCCGCCTACCATCATCGGGTGCCTGACGACACACTGCGCGCCCTGGTCGAGTCCGTCTGCCGCCGCACCGGGCTCGACCCGGCAGGGTTCACACGGCTGCGTCGGCACGCCGCCGACGTGATCCTTCTGCCTCACGCCGCCGACGGCGGGCTGGTCCTCAAAGCCGCTCCTGCCCACGGCGCGGACCGCGCCGTTCGCGCCGTTGCGCTGACCCGGTGGCTGCACGGCCGAGGCTTCCCATGCACACACCCCGCTGCCGTCGACCAGCCTATGGTCGTCGGCAACCGTGTCGTCACGATCTGGCTGCACCACGACCAGCACGATCGCGGCATCCCGGGCGCAGCGCATCTTGGCACGCTGCTGCGGAGCCTGCACCGGCTTCCCCTGCCTCCGGTCGAGCTGCCCGAGGCCCAACCCCTCGCCGGGCTAGCAGACCTGATCGAGGCCGACACCGCACTGCCTCCCCGGAACCGGAAATGGCTGTTGCAGGAACGCTCCCGATTGCTGGAGCGCTACCGAAGCCTGGACTTCCCGCTCGGCAGCGGACTCATCCACGGCGATGCCTACCCTGGCAACACCCTGTGGGACAACGACGGCGGAACAGTCTTGCTCGGCGACTGGGACGAACCCGCCCTCGGTCCACGCGAACTGGACCTTGCCAACACCATCCAAGGCCGACGCTTCGGCCGCCCGCCATCCGAGATCGACGCCTTTGTCGACGCCTACGGCTACGACCCGCGCAAATGGGAAGGACTCGAGGTGCTCACCCGCATACGCGACATGCACACTCTCGGAAGTTTCCTGCGCCGCGCCGCCCATGGCGACCAGGCCGCCGCCGACGAACTGCGGACCCGCGCTGGTTCCCTGCGCACCGGCAATGACACAGACTGGCACGCGGCCTGAGGTCGCTGGTTCAGCCTGGCCGCCGGTCGGCGCGGGGCAGACCGCTCTCCCATCCGCATCCTGACCGCTGAACTTCACCGGATCCAATATCGCCGCGCCTCGGCCGAACTGGCAGGCTCGATCATCACGTTCGCCTCGAACCGATTGGCGCTGTCTCAATGACGACGAACCACCTCGACGACCCGCACACCCCGGTCGCCCTCGCTGGCAGCCTGACGCAACTGCGGGAATTCCGCTCAGCCGACGGCGCGGACGCCTTCGCGATCGTCGGCGACGACAAAGTCACCCGGCACTTGTCGTTCGACAGCAGGAGCAGGGACGATACGCAAGCGATGATCGACAGCGCCGTCGAACGAGCGAAATCCCGGCCGCGCACCGAGTACTACCTGGGCATGACGCGACTCGACGACGACCGGCTGATCGGGTTCTGCCGCCTCGGCTTGAGCGGGGTGCGGGCCGCGAAACTCGGCTACGCCGTTGCCGCCGCGCACTGGGGCAACGGCTACGCGACCGACGCGGTGCGGACCGCACTCGCGTTCGCGTTCGGCCCGCTGAATCTCCACCGGGTCACCGTGGCTATCGGCCCCGACAATCCCGCCTCGCAGAAGGTCGTCGAACACCTGGAGTTCGCCCGCGAAGGCGTCCTGCGCGATCACGTCTACACCAACGGCGACTGGCGTGATTCCGTCCTGTACTCGGTTCTGTCCGACGAGCGGTCTCGGCGGGCGCACGGCTGACCCTCCGAGGGCTCCAGCGCGCTCGATGCAGCACCGGGTTCGAGCCGTGCCCGCTCCGACGACTCTGTCCCGAACAGGTCGTGCCGGGGAACGCTCGTGCGTTGCGGGCTAGGAGGCGTGGTCAGGACTGCGGAGGTCCCTGGGCAGGTATTGTCGAGGGCGTGCCGGAGACGCGTTCCATCGAAGTGTTAGGGGCGTACACCGCAGCCGTCGGTCTGCTGCGTGAGCCTCGAACTGCAGCTTTGGGCCTGGAGGGTTTGGCCGGTGTCTGGCGGAGAGATCCCGGGTTCCGCGAATCCTCGGTTCGAGTGCTGACGGCGGTCCTGCGCGACGACTACGACGAGCACACCAAGGATGAGGCACGGCGTCTGCTCGCCGAGTTCGCCGGTCCGGCGGATGTGCAGCCGGTTCGGGACGCCGCCGGGACGAACGTCTCGGCCGACCTGCACGACCGGCCCAGGCCGTCGGCGGCGGCGGAGCCCGGGTCCTGCGGAGTCTCGCAAGGCGACGCGCACCAGTAGAACGCTGGTGCCCCAGGGGATTGTCACACGGCCGGGTCGGGCAGGGTGGCGAGCGGTTTCCGGGCTCGTCGGCGTAGATCGGCTGCCGGTCGGAGATCGCTTCCGGACGGGCCGCGAGCTGATGGTCCCGATGCCGCACGAGAGCGGTTTGCCGCGTCCGCCCCGGAAACAATGGCTCGTCGAACGATTGCACCGCAGTAGTCCGGATCGGGCGCGAGTGGTCAGGACGCGCGCACCGGACTGCTGGAGCGCCGCAGCACGACGAGGCTTTTGTCGTCGTGGCGTTTGGCGCGGGGGAGCCGTTGTGCGGCGGGATCGTTGTGGCTTTCCCAGTTCTCGCACTGCACGAGGAGGCTGTGGAGCGCGTCGTCGTCCATGGTCGCCAGCCGCGGCCAGTCGTCAAGGCCGAGATGCCGCATGGGTTTGTAGGCGCCGTCGGTGGCGAGCACGGCCCACGGGATCTCGCGGGCGGGGAACCGGTGGACCACGGCGTGCCGAGCGGCGTCCGGGTCGGTCTCGGCGATCCAGTAGCCGCCGTCGCGGTTGCGGCGGGCGGCCTGCTGGGTCTGGAGTTCGCGCAGGAGGGCGCGATGGGTGTCGTCGAATCCGGAGCCTCCGGCGAGCCGCTCGCGGTAGCGCCTGCTCGGCGCGAGGTCGAGGTTGCTCATCCGGTCGTCGGTGAGCACGGCGTCGGGCAGGACGACAAGGTTGTCTCCGAGGATCAGGACGTCGATCCAGCCGGCGTGCTCGCGCAGGATCGTGACCGTGCTGGAGGGCGATCGCCCGGGCTGCAGCCGCGAGAGACGGGCGACGTCGCCGATCGCGGCGGCGAGAACCGCGGCGAGGTCGGCGCCCGGGTCGCGCTCGAGCCCGCGGCGCAGGCTGTCGCCGAGTTCGTCGGCGTAGCGGGCGGGCGGCACGGGGACGGGCACGTAGGCCGATGCTCCGTCGAGCTGGATCACGGCACGTGCTGTGGTGAAGACGCGGTCGTCGCTGTCGTGGGCCGGGGGCAACTGGCTGACGCGGGCTTGCATCGTGCTCACCAGACGAAGGGCCCGGCGACGAGCGTGCTGCCGGTGATCTCGCGTCCGGCCACGGTGCAGCCGACGACCAGCGAGCAGGACGTGTCGCCGGTCTCGGCGAACAGCGACGGTAGGTTCGCGGCGAGATAGTGCGCCGCGCCGAGGGATCCGACGGTGTGGATGCCGGCGATGTGCACGACGATGCGCCCGTCGCGGATGTGCCTGCCGACGTACGCGATGTCGCCCTGCTCGGGCGAGGGCTCGTCGGCGGGGGAGCCGTGCCGCGCGCCGGTGGCGGTCTCCTCGATCCACCAGCGGCCGCCGTGCTCGACCATGTCCAGAGCGGGATCGTCCTGCAGCAGCGTGTTGCCTACCGGCGCGGATTTGGGGCCGCAGACCAGCACGACGTCGCCGTCGGGCAGGTTCTCCCGGTCGGGTTCGATCTGGTAGCGCTTGGCCAGCAACGACATGCTGCCCAGCAGCTCGGTCAAGGTCTCGGCGGCTTCGGCGTCCTCCGCGGCGATCACAGGCCGTTCCCGGTCGAGGGTCTGGTAGCGGTACGGCACGCCGAGGCGCACCGGCCCGTCGCCGAAGAAGATGCGCTCGCGCGGGGGAGCGTTCTTCATCAGCCTGGACATCCTCGACGGGCTCAGCTTCATCGCCGGAGCGATCTCGGTGTCCTTCATCAGGAGATCCCTGCGGGCGCCTTGGACCGCGTCGCTCCGGATGCGCGCGAGCTCGATGCTGCGTTGCCCGTTCTTCTCGATCAGCTCGGTCGCTCGGCGACCGCGCCTGAGGTGGTCGGGGTCGGCGCGCAGCTCGTCGAACTCGCGTGGGGTGCTCACCCTCGGGAGTCTAGCCATCTTGACGGAGCTGATCAGCGCCGCCTAGCATCAAGTTGCTACCTAGCAAGTTGATCAACGACTCTGGTCGGGCCCGAGAATTGCTAGGTAGCAACAAATTGCGGAGGCAAGGATGACGGCCCAGTGCCATCACGCGGAAACGGGATGCCGCAGCACGGCGCCTGCCCTGAGCCAAGCCTCGCGCCCGCGGTGGCGCATGACCGTGCGGCGCACCTCCACGGGCCTGACGCCCAGCGGTGCCGGCCGCGGCCACAGCCGGGCAACCACCCGATCCGGCGCGCCACCCCGCTGCGGCCGATCTCTCCTCGACCAGGAAGAGCTGGTTCCCATGAGTCAGACCACGACAGCAACCGTTCCTGAACAGGCGGACGCCCGGCGACCGGTAAAGCCGCGTGAGGAGTTCGCGGAATGCGGCCTCGCCGACGACATCTTCCGCTATCGCCCGCTGCATGCCTGGATGGCAGCACAACAACCGCAGCAGCCGCCGCAGTGGCCGGAACACGACCCGGACCCGGCCCCGGCACCGTGGCAGCGCACGCGGGTGGTGCGCGCGTGAAGCCCGGTGACACCCCTGCGCTCACCGTGCCGCACGGAGCTTGCAACGTCGGCCGGTCCGGCGCGGGTGCAGGGGCCGGGCAGACGTCGCTGCCTCGCGCTGCGGCCGTGGTCCGGGCTTTCGAGACGGCCCCTGTCGGCGGCTACGGGCATCCGGTGCTGGCCGGTGCGGCGGCGATGGCGGCCGCGCACCAGATGCACGCCAGCGCGTTCCGGATCGTCGGCGACCCCGGCGCGGACGACACGGTGCGCGCTGACGCCGCCCGTGCCGTGCGGGCGCACGCCGTCGCCTGCGCCGCGGTGGTCCGCCGAATCGACCGGTGGGCCGCCACGACACTCCCGGCAGATCGGTCCGGGATGCTGCACACCGAGTCGCTCGGGCAGCTCGTGGCGCGGATGGCGGCCGTGCGTGCACACGGCCGGATCCCGGCCGGCGCCCGCGCACGCGACCACGACGCCCGGGCCCGGCGCGCCACGGCGCAGCTCGCCGAACTGGTCTGTGCCTTCGACGACCTGGCCACGGATCTGCGGCTGGGACGGCGTCGTCTTCCGGTGCGGCAGACGCCGGACGGCCCGAGCGGGTCGGCATTCCTCTGATGGCCACCGCACTCGTCCGGCCGTGGAGGTGCATCGTGGTCCCCGCGGACAGTCGCGTCGGCAGCGTCGGCGCGGCCGTCCACGACCTGACCCGGCACCTGCCCGAACCCGAGGTACTGGACCGCTGCCCGACCTGCGGGAAAGACGTCCCCTGGCCGTGCCGTCGCTTCTACGACGCGGCGTACGTCGTGTCCGCCGCGAAATTGCGGATCGAGGATTTCGTGCCGCCCGAACTGCACCCGCGCCTGCCGAAACCGGGTCCCCGCACCACGCCGACCCGGCCGTCCCGCGCGCCGAACGAGGAGAACCACCGTGGATGACAACCTGAACGCAACCCTGCATACAGGGGTGAAGCAGCAACTCGACTACGTCGAGGGGCTCTTGGGCAAAGCCGACGACCCGTCGAAATCGAAACTGGCGGAAACCGTGATTCCCCAGTGGGCCGATGCGTGGCGGGAACTGCTCGCCGTGCACGCATCAGACGAGCGTGGCCGGTGCCGGGAATGCTCCAAATGGTGGCCGTTCCGGTTCCGGCGTTCGCGGTGCACGGTCTGGCGGACCGCCCACCGGAACCTGATCAGCGAACCCGCCGAGGTCACCCGCACCGGACGTCACAGCCTGCTGGGGCAGCGCCAGACCGCGGGCTGATCGCGCACTCCCGCTCCACGACAATCCGTCCTACGCGCCTGAAAGCTGCCCGGCTGCACGCGATGACGCAGCCGATCTGGCGTGCAGGAAACGTTCCGCTGCGAAGGGGAAAGCGATGACCGGGCACGGGCCGGGCGGCGACGCGGCAGGAGCGGCGATCCGCCGACGCGTGGTCGCCTCCGCCAGGCATGCTCATCTCTGCGGGCCGGATGCGGCCCGCCGAGGCATGGAGCAGGTCGTCGGCCTGGTGCTCCAGCATGCGGCCGAGGCGGCGGATCTGGGCATCTGCGGCACCGGCGAGCTTCCCGCGGCGCTGGCCGCGCTGAAATCGGCGGGCTGCCCGCACAGCACGGAGGACGCCGCACGCCGGACCGCCCGCGCGTTCACCGCCGCCCCGGCCGACTTGCTCGCCGCGGGAGCCGGCGACGAGCTCGCCTTGTGCGGGGCCGTCATCATTTTGCGGGACGCGCTGGCCGGGCTCGACACGGCGACGCGGTAATGGCAGCACCATCGGTCCAGGTCGTCGACGGCGTCGAGCCCGGGTCCCGCGGAGTGTCGCAAGGCTATGCGCACCAGTGGAACGCTGGTGCCAAAGGGACTGTCACACGGCCGGGGTTGTCAGGGTGGCGAGCGGGTTTCCTGGCGCATCAACGTAGATCGTTTGCTGTGTCGGGGTCACCGACAGGCCCAGGCGCGGCCAGTCGGGCTGGTCGGCGGCTGCCCATTGCCGGTGGGCGTGTTCGACGTGCTGCCACAGGCGTGCCGGTCCGGTCTCGCGAACAGCGTGCGCGCCGTGTTCTCCCGCGGCGAGGGCGATTTCGGCGCGGGAGCCGTCGGCGGTGGCGATGCTGACCGCCTCGGGGCCGTGGCGGGGGTCGCCGCGCGTGTAGCCGAGTCGGTAGCGTCGCCCGATCCGCAGCGCGGCGAGGAACCACACGACGCGGTTGGACCACGGGGTGCGCGGGTCGAGCGTCGTGGCGGACTCGCTGACCGGGGTGTCCGCCGAAGCGCGCATGAAGGGGACCGGGCTGCTCCCGGGGGTATGGCGCAGTTGCATGAAGGTGGCGTAGCCGGCGTCGAACATGCCTTCGGCCCGGTCGGGGGCGGTGCGGGTGAGCCGGACCAGGTTGCCCGCGCCCAGCCCGGCCCTGAGGTCGGCGAGGATCACGCCGCCGACGCGGACCTGCTCCACCCAGGCCCAGGGGATCGAGGGCACCGAGCAGGTCGCGATCAGCCGGTCGTACGGGGCGTGCGCGGCCAGCCCGAGGGCGCCGTCGGCGACGGCGAGAGTCGGCCGGTAGCCGAGTCCTGCCAGCCGCGCCCGCGCGGTCTCGATGAGGTCGGGGTCGATGTCCACGGAGAACACGGACGCCGCGCCGAGGCGGTGGCACAGCAGGCCGGCGTTCCAGCCGGTGCCGGTGCCGATCTCCAGAACCCGGTGGCCGTCGTGCACGTCCAGCGTCTCCAGCATCCGCGTTATCAGGCCGGGAGTGCTGGACGAGGACAGGTAGACCGGCGGCCCGCCGGGTTCGTCGTGGCCGAGCTTGGTCACCAGCGCCGTGTTGGTGTAGACCTGTTCCGCCCAGTCGCGGCTGGTGGCCGGGTCGTCGGCCGCGAGAGCGTGCATGCGGTCGTCGCGGCGGACGTAGAACCGCGGGACGAACAGGTGCCGCGGCACCGCCTGCACTGCCGCGCGCCAGGCAGGCGAAGCGAGTTTCCCGGCTGCGGCGAGTTCGTCGGCGAGCGCGGCGGCCCGCGCCGGCCAGTCGACGAGGGCACCGCCGGTCGCGGTGGCGGGAGTGGCCGTCATGTCGCGCCCTTCGCGAGCAGGTCGGCCAGTGCGTCGGTGATCGGCGCGCCGGTCGCCGCCTGCAGCCAGCCCACCTGCGGTCCGGTGTTTGCCTCCAGCATGGTCCACCGGCCGGACGGCGTCACCGCGAAGTCGAACCCGGCGTACGCCAGGCTGGTCCGGCGCATGTACCGGGCGACGCCCTCGGCCACCGGTCCGGGGACGTCGATGAGCTCGTGCCGCAACGCGGCGGGGTCGGAGCGCCAGTCGATGCGGGCGTCTTCGCTGTCGGCGTGGATCGCCACGCCGAACAGTTCGGCGCCGACCACGGTCAGCCGGACCTCGAAGGCCTTCGGGACCCACCGCTGCACGGTGGTCGCGGTCATGGCCACGGCGTCCAGGTCGGCCAGGTCCTCGTCGGACAGCGGCCGGGTGTGGGAGACCCGGGCCTCGCCGTCCACGATGATCCCGGTCGGGCCGAGCGCTTTGGTGATCGAGTCGCGCGGGCGGTCGCCGATGAACCAACGGGCCGCGTCGACGTCGTTGGTGATCGCGGTGTCGGCTACCGCGAGCCCGCACTCGGCGGCGATCTTCCACTGGTAGGGCTTGAATATCGCGTCCGCGCACCGGTTCGGGTGATTCGCGTACAGCGCGTCCAACGCGGCCAGGACGCCGCCGACGCCGAGCTTGGCCTCGCGGTAGCAGAACTCCCGCAGTGCGGGCGGGAGCGCGTCGTCGAAGTGGTAGGTGCGGGGCCCTCGGTTCCAGATCGACCGGACGTCCTCCAGCCGGACCTCGTGGTGGTCGTTCCACAGCCGCCCCGTCCACCGCCCTGACCGCAGGCGCGCGTTCATCCGCAGCCGCGACGGGAAGGCAGCGAGATCGGTGCGGAACACCGGCACGCCCCGATCGGCCAGCGCCGTCACCACGGCGTCGGCGGTCGGGTCGAAATCGCGGGCAAGCACCAGCACCGTCATGAGGTCACCCGTTACTCTTCCCAGGCCCACGTCTCGTTGTCGCCGCCGTCGCCGTCGGTGTGGGTGCCGTCGAGGGACGTCCAGTCTTTCGCCAGGTTCGGCGTCATCGGCCTGCCCTCCGGATCGACGGCCACCTGGGCGACTGGGTCGTACCGGTGCGCGGGAATCTCGCGCTCCGGAGCAGGTCGCGAGTGCCGAAGGGCCAGCGGCAGGGCTTCCGCCGACGCGAGCAAGTCGGCGGGGATGCCGGGCGCCACCGTGCGGGCTGGGCTCGGGATGTCGACCGAGGACAGCGGCCCGGTCAGCGAGCTGGCCGGTTCGCTGTCACCGATCGGGTCGAGCGTTCCGGACATGGCTCCTCTTTTCTGTACTCGACAACCGACCGTAGCTGCCGCATTCCCGGCAGTACAGATCCATCCGGCGGGCTTGGTCGAGACGCGGCCCTGTACGGCCGCTGCACGACTCCGTCGTGAGGCACTGCCTTCGCAGTCGCGAAGCCCTGGCCATACGGAATTCGGTCCGTCCCGCGCGCTCTGACGGTCCTCGCCGAGCTGTGCCGCTGTCGCAGGCCAGGGGCGGCGGGCGACGTTGCCTGAAGCGCGAGACCGTACTTGCGTCTCAACGACGACACGCCGGTCGATGTGAAGCGGGATCTCGCCGATCATGTCGCTCGCGGCGTACCCAGGTCGGTCATCCGGTGCTACCTCCCTGGGCGAGTGATCCGGCGGGCGGTGTCCAGGTTTCGGGCTCCGCTCCCTGCTACCGCAGCCGTTCCCGGGTTCGTCGGACGTGGTGTTCAGGGCATGGGCCACCACTTCCCAACTCACCCCAACGGCTGGGCCTCCACACGAACCCAGGTTCCGCAGTCGCTGCGCGTACCCACGGATAGACGCTTCCGAACCATGGGTTTCCGCAACGCGCACCGACGCCATGCGACTGTTCGACACGAGCAATCAGGCCATCGACAGGCTGCTTGCGCAGATCCCTCTTCTCGGGTTGCGTTGACGCAGGGACCGCGCGGCAGCTGGTCAGCGCTTCGGAGGCGGACAGTGTCATCGGCAGCGCATTCCGGCAGTTCTGGCGAAGTCGCCGACGGTCGTTGGGCGGGGCGTCGCGGCACGGGCGGGAGGGTCTGGCACGCTCGTCGGCGACCACGAACCACCGATGCGGGAGCCGCCTCGATGATCAAGCACGCTACGGCCTCGACCTTCGTGTTTCACCAGTTTCCCGAGGGTTGGCGGCTGGGCCTGGTCGCGCAGCCGCGCCTGGGTCGGCACATGATCGCCGGCGGGCATGTCGAGGACGACGAGACGCAGGCCGAGGCCGCGGTGCGGGAGACGGTAGAGGAAACGGGACTGTTGCAGGTCCGGCTGCTGGCCTGCCCGACGCCCGCGCTGCCCGGCGGCTACCCGCACGAGCGGGTGGCCGCTCCGTGGTGGATCACCGAGGTGCTGGTTCCCGCGGACAACCACCTGGCCGAGCCGCACGTTCATGTCGACCATCAGTACGTCGCGATCGCGGACTCGCCGGTGCCGGACCAGGAACCTGTCCACCCGTTCGGCTGGTTCGCCGAGGACGACCTGGAGAGGTTGTCGATGTTCGAGGACACGCGGTTGCTGGCGGGCACGCTGTTTCCGGTCATCGGATCGATTGCGTCGGCGGCAGAGCGGGGTGGCGAGTCGGATTTGTTGCGTGCGCTGGTCGCGGCGGGAATGGGCTGAACGGTCGGCGGTCGTCGCTGCGTGTGAGGCGGAGCTTGGACGCGGTGCGGCCGCGCAGGAGCGTCGGCGATCCACTCCGTGAGGAGGTCCACGAGTGCGTCCGCGTGGTGGTCTCGCCGGTCGAGGACGCGCAAGTAATCCGGGGCGGCGGCGGCCAGTCGCTCGACCAGCGCCGAGGCCCGGCGGTGGAGTTCCCATTGTCCGGGGGCGTCGCCGCCATGCGTCGTCGGCAGCGTCGGCACCGTTCGACTCCCCGCGGAAATCCCTTCCGGGCGACCGGATGTTTCTCTCGGCGGCCGCGGCTCGGGCGGCGCGTGGGTATGCCGGCGGGCGGAGGTCGCTCGTCCGGGCGCAATGGGATGTGGTCAGGTGTCGCTCCAGGGGTAGGCGGCACTGAACCGGGCGAATGCCTCGTTGAGCTCCTCGTCGCGGGCTGCGGCATCGACGAGGATCGACGACCCGGCGAGCATTCCCGCCGCACCGAGCACGGCGGCGACGGCGTGCACGATCGCCGCGTAACGAGTCGGCGGCACATCGAGCGGAAGCCGTAGTCGGATCTCGCGGGACCTCATGTGCTCGACGCTGCCTGTAACCACAAGGCAACGCCAACCCCCGCACGGGTAACGGCAAAACGTGGGGGGAGTCCGCAAGGTTCGCGGGTCGTGAACCCCGGAGTGGTGGTTGGTTGGCTGGTGCGATCTCTGAGCTCGCCGTATTCGGGAAGAGTCGCAGCAGCCGATGAACGTGGTGGCCTCCGCGAGACTGGCTTGGGCGGAAGGCACTGCATCGGCAGGCTAGATGGTCATCGCTGCTGCCAACACGCAGGTGTGATGTCCGGTTCACTGCGCATGTCCAACCGGGGGTTGGGATTAACGCGTTCGCGAAGGCCCAGAAGCGGTCGCGGCAATTACGGTCGGCCAGCGGACTCGGCGAGGGCGGATGACGAGCCAGTTCGTCGGCGCAGTTCAGCGCGCGGTCACCCCTGCTGGCCGGCGAAGCGGAGTTCCTTGTGCAGGATCGTGGCTATGCCGGCTGGATCGTCGTGGTTGATGTGGTGCCCGCTGCCGAACATGGCGATCTGACGGCTGTCGGTGGACATGTCGAGGAACTCTCGTTGCAGGGCAAGCCATTCGTGGTGCCAGGTCTCGCGGTCGTGAGGTCCTGCGGTGACGACGGTGAGGGGAAGGTCGCCGAGTTCGCGGGCTTCGGTTCGCAGCGGCTGCAGTCCGTTGCGGACGCCGAGGCATTCCTGGACGACGGTGCGGCGGAAGGAACGGGAGAGGCAGCGGGCGAGGTGAGCGTCGGCTAGGTCTTCGGGGGCTTCGCGCTGGGCGTCGCGTTGCAAGTCGTGCCGGAGCCCGAGAACGTGGGCCAGGCGCTGCATTCCTAGGACCTGCAGCTGTCGGCGCACGGCTAGGGCCAGCAGCATGTGGCCGCCGAGTGCCTGGGGGATGCGCGCGAACTGGTCCTCGTGGCTGGAGTCGACGAGGACGAGCCGGGCGACGAGCTCGCGGTGGCGGGCGGCGTAGAGACGGGCGATGAGCCCGCCGACGGAGTGGCCTGCCAGCACGAGCGGGCCGGTGATGTCCAGAGCGGTGATCAGGTCGTGGATTTCGTCGGCCATCACGCTGATGGTCCGCGGCCACGGCCCGGGATCGCTCCAGCCGGTGCCGGCACGGTCGACCAGAATGATCCGCGCGTCGGTGCGCTCGGAGAGAATCCGGTGAACCCGTACCCATTCCACGGCAGGCGTGCTCAGCGCGGGGATCACCACCAGAGCAGGACTCGATGTACCGGACGAGTAGACGTGCATCCGGCGTCCGCCGACGTCGACCGTCTCGCCGGGCGGGGGATGCCGGAGAGCGTCGCGGCGTTCGGCGGCAATAGTGCAGGCGGCGCTCGCTGCGGCCAGTGCCAAAGGCGCTGCGCCGAGCGCGACGGCAATGCGCGTCGCGGAACGCGGGCGGTACGACATGGTCCGACCGTAGCGGCCGGACGCACCCGCGGAGGGTTGCCCCGCGGCAGCGGCGAACTGGTTCACCGGGGTTGATGAGCGGCAGGACAGTCCCGTCGTGGTCGGCGTCGGTCGAGTGCGGCTGGTCGTCCGCGGCTCCGGCCGCGAGGTCGGCGCCGAGACGGCCTGCCGACCCGCATCGGCACTGCCCTGCGCGGGCACGCCGGCCTCCGGCCGAACCGCGGATGCGCCACGATCCTCGACGACGCCGTTGACCCGAAGCAGAGGAGTTCCTCGAACGTCGGCGAACGTCTGATGCGCTGCCGATGCTCTCCACCGACCTTACGACGCTGATCCGTCTCGACGAACTCGCGGAAGACCCGATCGCCCGGTGACAACGGGCCGCCGGCGAGGAATGTCAGGGTGAGACCGGAAGCTTCGGCCCCGCCCTGAGGTTCCCGCGCGGCAAGCGGATCCGGGCCAACCGTGCCACGCGACTGGGCGAGCCCCGAGCAGGCCGACCGACGCCATGCCAGCACCGCACGCCAACGCCTGACCGGTTCATCGCTGCCGGCTCCCGCGCACAGCCAGCCAGGTCGCAACCAGCGAGGCAAACACGCCGATGAGACGGTGCACGGCCTGGTCGCACTCGGCCAGCGCCGTTCCCGGCCCGCTCTCGTCGACCACGCCCGGACGCCGCTGCGCGGTGGCGTGAGCGAGATAGCCGGCCTTGCCGCCGCCGACCAGGTGCAGCTTCCGGGCTCGGTCGGACAGCAGGAACTTCTTCAACGGCTCGCGGCGGTCGATCGCATAATGCGTCACCGCGTTGATCGCGGTCCCCGCCAGCAGCCCCGGCCACGAGACCCGCGCGCCGAGCACTCGGGTCACCGCGACCGCTACGCCGAGTTGCCCGATCGCATACGACGCGACGTGGCGTGCGCACGCCTTCCTCCCGACCGCGCCTGGCTTGCTCTTGTCGCATGCGTCCTGCCCGTCCTGAAGAACCTGATCGCAGTAGGGATGCACGTCGGAGAACGCAGCCTGCAACGTGGCGAACAACGCCAGCGCCGACACAGTGCGGTCCTTCACATCGCCACCGCCGTCGGCCTGCTCCAACGGAATTGTCGGCCGCCAGTGCGACGATCTCGCCGATCACCATGCCGAGCGGGCCTCGAGGAGGGCGGATGAGCGGATCGAGCGTCGCAAAATCGAGGCAGGACACCGGTCGAATGGCGGAGGCCGCGGTCGCTCAGGCGCTCGGCGGTCTCGGTTTCTCGGTCACCAACCTCAACGAACTCGTGGGCAACTGCCCCTTCGGCGACTTGCTCGCGCGGCGCGGTCACATACGGTTGATGATCCAGGTTAAGGGGACGACCACGCAGGAAGGCAAGTTCGGGACTCCGCCGCATCGGGTGCGTGCCCTGCAGCGCCTCAGCACCGAACTCGGCTGCCAGGCCTTCTACGCGTTCGTGCACCTTGCGGCCGGCAACACGACGCTCCGGTTCGCCACGGCTGCCGTCGTCGCGGTGCTCGCCGACGCGGAGGAAGCCCGCTACAAGGGGAAGAACCGATATCACGTCACCATCGAGCAGTTCGACGTCGACATCTGCGGTCTCGGTCGCGTCCTGGCGGCTTCCTGAGCCGAGCCGCACCGCGACGGCGGCTGCGCCGGGGAAGCTGGCGCAGAGCAGGCCCGGCAATGCCCTGCCGCCGATGATGCCGCCTGCGGCCAGATCGCGGAATCGGGCCTTGCCGTCCAGTTCGGCACAGCAGTGCAGGATCCGCCCGTCGCCGATCACGCCGTGCAGCACGGCCTCGACGATCGCGGCGGGCGACTGGGCACGCCGCGGCGCTCGTACGCGGGCGCCGGCGAGCAGGCTCAGCGCCAAGACGGCAGGTGCGCTCACAAATGAGGTCATGACCGGAGACTCGCACCAACGGCCGACCGGGATCCCGTCGTGCGACGGGATCCCGCCTATTCCCAGGGAATCCACCGAGCTTCGCTTCACGCAGGTCCTCGACACCAGCGACTGCATCGCCGCCGTTCCGATCCCTCAGCGCACCGGGCCGGGTGCGGGCGGCAGGCCCTGTCGTCCCGCCAAGAGTCCAGCTGACGCCTCTGAACAGCACAATCGTGGTGCCGCTGAAGCCCGGCGACTGTGTCTCAGCCCGCAGCGGCGCGCTGCGCTTGCGCGACACGTTCGCGCACCCGTCCGGCGAGCGTCGCCGCCGCTTTGTCAGCGATCGTGCGGGTGTCGAATTCGTCGACCGGGTCGGCCGGGCGGAGAGCGAGCAGATCCAGCAGATCCGCGAGAGCGGCGGCTTCGTCCAAGCTGAACGGAAGCAGGATTTCGCGGCTCGGCGCGTGGATCGCGCTCGCGAGGTGCGCGGCGAAGCTGCGCCGCTCTTGCGGCGTCAGAGCGATGAGATTCATCGGCACAGCCTAAGGTCCGCATCCGTCTTCATCGTCGATCTTGCCGGCGTGACCCGGAGCGGGTCGCCCCGAAGGGAATCCAAACCCCGAGAAACCGTCACAAACAGCGGATGCCCTGAGAATTCGCGCAGTCAGGGGCGCAGTCGTTGGGACGAGAATTCTCGCTTAGTTGGTAGCGTATGCACATGGCGGTAGCGCGGCTGACAGCGAGGATCTACGAGACTCAAAAACAAGACGTCGTGGATGGCAGCGTCGTGTGGACGACCCCGGCGGAGATTGTGAATGCCGACGGAGAGGTCGTTGCCGCTTTCAGCGGGCCGGTCAGCGAGGAATGGCTGCAAGGGGAATGGGACGCGGCACTGGCCGCCGCAGGATACAAACGCGTCTCGGAGTGGAACCTGACCTGGTACACCGCATTCGTGGAGGAAATCCGGTGACCGTGGCTCTCGCCGGTCATGCCGACGACCTGCTCTGCCATCTGGCTCACCTGGGAGCCGCGGGTATCGCGCGGGAAGCCGGGCGGGAGATCGCCCTCGTCTGGAGCGACGACTCGCCTGTCATCGAGGGGATCAGTCCCGCCGAGCTCGGAGCCGACGTCGTGCGGCACGCACAGCGCCTGGCGGATCGCGGATCGTGGCTGTGGCGGCGGCACCCGATCACCGGAAGACCGCTTATGTCCGCCAAGCCCGGACGCATTGGCCCGGTCAACCACCGCAAGCGACAGGCGCCCGACGGATTCGACGCGGGGCGCTGGTCGGTGCTGACGCCGCGGCAGAGAGCGTGGGAGGCGCCTGATCCGGACTGGCATGCCCACACAGCGGCCCGCGAGAACGTGCTCGACGAGCTCACCGCCCAGCGCGACAACCACAGCCTCCGCATGATTTCCGGCCTGGGAGAACCCGCGTCGTGGCTGGTGAACGACGCGGGCTACGCGCTGGCCGACCGGGGCGCCACGCCGTTGGACATGCAACCCCGCAACGCCGGAGCCGAATTGCTCGGCTCGCGGCTGCAGCCGCTCGCGGACGCGGTTGCGCAACGCAGCCCGGCCGAGGTCGCCGACGGCCTGACCGGCAAGCGCTGCGACGACCCCGCACCGCCCGGGCGGCCTTCCCGCACCGCGACCGGGCTCGCTCCGCTCGGCGCCCCCACCGACTCGGCGATCGCCTGGTGCGCCTTGTGGGGGCTGGCCGAAATCCCGCTGCGTCCTCCTGGGCTGGCCCCGGACCTGCATTCCGACAAACTGACGCCGTGGGATCTCGCCACCCCGGCCGGGTGGGTCGGCGACGTCGACGGCTGGTTCATCCTCCCGGTGTGGCAGCGCCCCCTTTCTCTCGCGAAAGTCCGGACGCTCGTGGCCTCCAGCGCGGTCCGCGACGCCGGGACCGAGGGCCTTCCGGAACGATGGCGTGCAGCCCAGCGACAGATAGCCCGGATCCGAGCCGTGCAACGCGGCGCCGTCGGGGTTGTTCGCTGGCCGATCCGCGTATCCGACTCGGGCAAGGCGAAAGAAGTCTCCGCCGGAACCGGGGAGACGCTCGGATTCCGCGACGCAATCGCCGACGCCCGCAACCTGCCGGTCGGCCCGTAGGAAGTAGCCGATCGGTCGGCGAGAAGCCAAACTCCAGCCGGTGCGGAGCTGGCGCGCCCCTTTGACGTGATGCCGATGCCCCCGTCCTGCGATCGGGAAACACCGCGCGCCGGTTTTGAAACAACGTGCGCTTCCGTTGCCCGGCGAGCGGTATCGCTCGGCAGGATCGCTGACGCCGGGTCATGGCGTCAGCAGTCGGCCTACCGCGTCCAGCAACGCGGCGTCGCCGCGGTGGACGGCCATCACGGCCAGCAGCAGCACCCCGGCAATCGCCACCAGTTTCTGGGCGTTCTGCTGCCACAAGGTCGCCACGCTCGCCGCCAGCACCATCGAGACCAGTATCGCTGCAGCCACGATTTCTACCGCTTCCACGACGTTCTCCGCTTCGTCGCCGGGTGGGCGGGCCGGGTGCCCGCTCATCTCGAATTCACCTTCACGCGGCATGTTCGGAGAAAACGCCTCGTCGGGATCGGAGACGGCTTCGGCACCCCTGAAAACGCTGCGCCGCAACTGTGAGCAGAGACAGGAAACGAACGCTGCGCGGGCTCGGCGAGGCCGTGGCACCTGACACCAGAGACCAGTGCCGTTCCGCGTTTTCGGTGCGAAGCCACGACTGGGTCGTGCGTGCCACGATTCCGGGCAGGGAACACCGAGTCTGCAAATGGAACAGCTCATCCCTTCTCACCCGGATTCGACGGGGGGCAGTCAGCGCGATTCCCGGCGACGAGACGGCGCCGCTATCGTGGCGGTCACGTCCGCGGCGGGCCTGCCCGTGCACGTCTCGCTTGCAGCCCGTCCCAGGCCTGGGCCATAAACGGCTGTCCAACCATCCGTCCCACCACAAGATCCGCGCCCACCGCGCGCCATCACCTGGGCCAGATCAGACTGTCCAAACTGGGCCGGAAATCGGTGCCCAAAACAGGCGGGTTCACGAGGTTCACCGAGCCGACCGGCGGTTCACGACGTTCACGGCTGTGTGCCTGTGATTCTCGTTGTGATCGCGGTGTTGTGGTCGGCACGACCGACACGACGTGCTGACCAACGGGAGGGTGCCACGATGGCTGCCGGCGTCGCCGAATCACCGCATGACGTCGCGCGCTGGTGCGACATGGAACCGGCCCCGATCGAACGGCTGACGACAGATTCGCGGAAGCTGCGGTGCTACGGCGAGGATCCCCTTGTCCGCGAAGGCTGGGCGACGCTGCGCGGCGTGCTGGGGCAGACGCAGGCGTTGCAGTTCGCGGCGGAAGTCGGTCTGTTGTGGTTGCGGCCGGACCTGTTCGCGGCGTGTTCCGTGTCGGCGGTGATCGACCGGGTCGCCGAGCGCGGTTTCGTTCCGGCCGCGTCGTGCGTGGTGCGTCTTGGCCGGTGCGGTGCGCGGGCGTTGTGGTGGTGGCAGCTGAAGCGGGCTACCGCGGAGCGGCTGGTGCTGCTGGACGCGGTGGTGGAGCTGGGGCCGGGACTGCTGGTGCTGTATCGGCATCCGTGCGGCGACGCGGCACGGCGGCTGACGGTGTTGAAGGGTGGCAACGACCCGGCGGGCCGAGCGGAGGATTCGTTGCGGTCGGCGGCGGGCAGCCCGAATCGGGCGTTGACGATGGTGCACACCAGCGACGACCCGGTGGATGTAGTGCGCGAGCTGGCGGTGTTCCTGCCGTGGCGGGAGCGTGCGGCGGTGATCGCCTCGGCGTGGGCGAGCGGCGTCGGCGGCGGAGCGGGTCTGCTCGGTGCGGTCCGCTCGGCGTACTGCGGATTCGAGCGTCCGAGCGTCAGCCCCGGGCCGTCGCCGACGGGGCGGGGAGAGGGCTTCGCGGCGGTGACCCGCGCGGCTGCGACGGCCCATCGGCCGGAGCGGTGGGCCGCAGTCTGGAGGTGGTCGGGCGGGGTGCCGCTGGTCAACGACGGCGCAGGCCGGACGGGCACGGACTCAGCCGGGTGTGTGCAGCGCGGTCGCGAGCTGGACCCAGCGGTGCAGGAGATCGGCCGCCGCGCCGCTGTCGATCGCGGCCCGGGCGCGGTCGAGACCGTCGGCGAAGGCGTCCTGGAACTCGGCTGCACTGGTGCGGTCGTGCGCGACGAGGCCGGCGGCGGCATTGGCGAGCACGGCGTCGCGGGCCGCGCCGGGTGTTCCGGCGAGCAGGGTGTGCACGGCGCGCGCGTTGTAGCGGGCGTCGCCGCCGCGCAGGGCGTCGGGCTCGGGCCGGGCGAGCCCGAATCGGCGGGTGTCGATGGCGGAGGTGCGCACGTCGCCGTCGGCGGTGGCGGTCCACACGTCGGTGGGGGCGGCGGTGGTGATTTCGTCGAGGCCGTCCTGTCCGCGCACGACCAGGGCGCTGGTCCCGCGTCCGGCGAGCACGGCCGCGAGCACCGGCGCGATGTCGGCGTTGGAGCATCCGACGAGCGAGGCACCGGGGCTGGCGGGGTTGGTCAGCGGGGCGACGTAGTTGATCGCGGTGGGCACGCCGAGGCCACGGCGGACGGGCGAGGCGTGTTTGAGGCCGCGGTGGAATGCGGGCGCGAACGTGAACCCGATCCCGAGTTCGGTGACGGTGGCGGCGACTTGATCGGGCGTGAGGTCGAGCGGGATGCCGAGCGCTTCGAGGACGTCGGCGGATCCGCTTTTGCTGGAGACGCTGCGCCCGCCGTTTTTCACGACCGGGGCGCCGGCGGCAGCGGCGACGATCGCGGACATGGTGGAGATGTTGACGGTGTGGGCGCCGTCGCCGCCGGTGCCGACGATGTCGAGAACGCCGGCGCCGTCGACGGGAAGGGGGACGACCCGCGCCATGAGCGCCTCGAGCAGCCCGCTGATCTCGGCCGCCGTTTCTCCCTTGGCGCGCAACGCGATCAGGAATCCGGCCAGCGCGACGGGCTCGTGGTCGTCGGTCATGACTTCGCCCATGGCCCATCGGGTGTCGTCCGCGGTCAGGTTGTCGCCGCGCAGGAGCGCGGCGAGCAGCTGAGGCCAGGTGCGGACGGTGTCGGTCACGACGATCCCCTCGATGCGGCCCGGGATTCGGGCGCGGCGGCTGAGAAGCGGGGTTTGAGCCTAGCGGGCGCGTGCACAGGATTCCCGCCGCCGGGCCCCGGCAGCGAGAGTCTGCGGTCGGCCGTGCGGGGACTCGCGGCGCGGGCCGCCCGGTGCGCCGAGGGCGGGGTGAAAGGGGACGGCGGGCTGGTGGTGGTCCTCGGCGGATCCCGCGTCTACGGCGCTCCGCCGTTCGTGGCGGGGCTGGGCGCGCGGCGCGTCGGGGCGCACGGGGTGTGGGTCGCCGCTCCCGCGGGCACCGCGGCGCAGCGGGCGGCGCTCGACGTTCACCTGATCGAGGCTCCGGGTCCGGAGTTGGACGCCGTCACGGTCGAGGCTGCGGCGGCGGTGTCGGCCCGTCTGGTCCGGCGGCTGGCCGACACCGCGGCGCGGGGGCGGGTGGTGTGGCTGCTGGGCCCGGGTCTGGGCGGCAGCCCGCAGGCGGAGCAGGTGCTCGATGCCGCGGCGGAGGTCCGCGACGGCGACCGCACCGCGGGTCTGGTGGTCGACGGGTCGCTCGGCGGCGGGCCCGGGGCGCGTCGGCTGCTGCGCCGGCTGGGGCCGGACGTGGTGCTGCTCAACCGGCACGAGGCCCGCGCGCTGATGCCGGCGACGGAACGCCCGCACGGCCGGGACGCCAGCATCGGCGCGGCGGCGCTGGAGGAGCTGGCGCGGGAGGTCGGGGCCGCGGTGGTGGCCAAGGGCGACCCCGACCGGATCGTCACCGCCCGGCGCGCGTGGACGGTGGCGGCCGGGCACCCGGGTCTGGCGCGTCACGGAACCGGGGACGTGCTCGCCGGGGTGACGGCCGGGCTGCTGGCGCACGCCCTGCCCGCGCACGGCGCGGCGATGCTGGCGTGTCACCTCGTGGGCTCCGCCGGTGCCGCGCTCGCGTCCGATCTCGGTCCGGGATGGCTGTGCGGCGACCTGCTCGCCGCGGTCGCCGCCGAGTTCCGCGACCTGCTCGTCCCCGGCCGCTGATGGCGCGGCCGGTGCTCGCTCATTCCGACTCTGAGACGGAGACCGTCATGCCTGTTGTCCACGAGCGACCGACAGCGTCCCGGCGCCCGGCGGCGGACCTGGTCGCGCGGCTGTGCCAGGCCGCCGCCGAGCATCGCGCGCACGGCGAAGAGCGCAGCTGCCTGCATCCCCGGGTGCAGGCGATGCTCGCGGCGTCGCCGCTGCCGCGGGCCGCGTTGCCGGCCGGGTGCGGCGGCCTGGAATGGACGGCGCCGCAGATCATGGACGCGGTGCGGGCGGTGGCCGCCGCGGATCCCTCGGCGGGCTGGGTCGCGGCGATTCACGCGCCGGCCGGGGCGTTCCTGTCCCGGGCCGAACCCGCTCTCGCCCGCGTCCTGGCCGGTGCGGCACCGGTGATCGGGGGCTCGTCGGTTCCCGCGGGGACGGCGTCGCCGCAGCACGACGGCGTGCGGGTGCGGGGCCGGTGGCCGTTGGTCAGCGGCGCCCCGGGCATGACGCTGGCCGCGCTGGCGGCACCGCTGGACGGGGCCGGCGGCAACGCGCTCCGCTGGTGGCTGGTGCCGCGGGGCAAGCTCGCCGTGGAGGACGATTGGGACGCTTTCGGGCTGCGCGGCAGTGCGTCGTGCAGCGTCGTCTGCGACGCGGTCGTTCCGGCCGACCACAGCATCCGCTTGTCAGACCCGCCGCTGGTCGACGCGCCGCTGTTCCGGTATCCGCTCTACGGGCTGCTGGCCGGCTGCATCGCCGTCGTCGCCCAGGGCGTCGCCGAGCGGGCCCTGGCCGCCTTCGCCCGGCTGGCCCGCACCGCCGGAACCCGCCACGACCCGCGGCCCTTGGCCGCCCAGCCGGCAGCGCAGGAGGCGTTCGCCGCAGCGGACGGGCGCGTCCGGGCAGCCGCCGGTGCGCTGGCCGCGGCCGCCGCGGACGCCTGGTCGTCAGCAGCGGAGGGCGAGGTGCCCGTGGTCCTGCGCGCACGGCTGCGGCTGGCGTGCTGCGACATGGCCGAGGCGGCCGAGCATGCCTGCCGGCGGCTGTTCGACGCCGCAGGCAGTGCGGCGCTGCACCGGTGCCACGAGCTGGAGGGATGCTGGCGCGACGCTGTGGCCGTCTCCCGTCACGCGCTCGTCGCCGGCCACGGCAGGCGGATCGCGGGCAACGCCGTCCTCGCCTCGATCGCCTCGGCGGACCTGTGACGACCGCGGCGACGCTGCTGCGCCGTTTCCTGTCCCGTCCCGGGCGCGATCTGGCGGTGCTGGACCGCCGCGGCGGCGCGTGGTCGTTCGACGACGTCCTCGGGCACGCGGCGGACCTGGCCGGCCGGATCCGCAGCCGCGGGACCGTGCGCGGGCGGGTGGTGGTGCTGCGCACCGGCCCGGACGTGCTCTTCAGCGTCGCGGACCTGGCTGTGCTGCTGGCCGGCGGCGTCCCGGCCGTCCTGCCGGACCTCGCCCCGGCGCAGATGCGCGCCGTCTGGGCCGCGACCGATCCCGCGGCCGTCGTCGACACCCTGGCCGAGCCCGATGCGGCGTTGGCCGATCTCGCCGTCGAGCACGCGACGCCCCTGCACCGCGTCGGCGTCGGGGAATTCCCGCGCGGCACCCCGGACGGGCGGCGTGCGTCCGCCCTCCGGCAGGCGGGGGAGCGGGACGCGCGCGCAGCGGCGGTCGTGTTCACCTCCGGTACCACGGGCTCCCCGCGTGCGCTCGTCCTGGACGACGCGGCGCTCGTTCGGGGCGTCGACGCCTGGACCGGCCACTGGCGCGGCCGTCCGGCGCGGACAGTGTCGTATCTGCCGGTCTCCCATGTCGCCCAGCGGATCATGGGACACACCCTGATGTGCCTCTACGGCACGACGATCGTGGCCAGCAGCCCCGCCCGGCTCGCCGCCGACGTCGCCGCCCACCGCCCGGACACCCTGCTCGGCGTGCCGCACCTGTGGGCGGACCTGGCCGCGCGGGCGGCCGGCGACGGCGACGACGGGCGTGCGCTGCGCGACGCCCTGGCCGCGGTCGCCACCGCGGTCAACGGAGCCGCCGCTCTCGATCCCGCCGTCGCCGGGCAGCTGCGCCGATCCGCGGGCCTGCGGGTCGCGTCGGCGTACGGGGCGACCGAGACGACCGTGCCCGCCTTCCACCAGCCCGACGCGACCCGGCCGGGTCTGGGGGCACCGGTCGAGGTCGAGCACCGCGTCGCCGCGGACGGAGAGCTGCTGCTGCGCGGGCGCAACCTCGCCACAGGATCCGTGCGGCGCTGGCCCGAACTGGACCCGATCGCCGACGACGAGGGCTGGTGGCACACCGGCGACCTCGTCGAGGCCGCCGATGGTCCCCGGTCCGGCCGGGGCGCCGCGCTGCGGCTGCGCGGACGGCGCGGCGCGGCATTCAAGACCGCCCGCGGCGACATGATCAGCCCCGAACCCGCCGAAGCTCACCTGCTCGCACAGCCCGACGTGGCCGCCGCCTGCCTGGTGGGCCACGGCAGGCCGAGCGCCGTCGCGCTCGTCTCTGCGCCCGCGTCCGCGTCGTGGCGCCCCGGCGAGGTCGCGGCACGAGAGCAGCGGCTGCTCGTCGGCGCGGAAGCCGCCCGCCACGCCGGACAGCTGCCCTGGTCGGATCTGTCGGCCGTGCGCATCGTGCCCGACTCCTGGACCGAACTCGGACTGCTCACCAGCACCGGAAAACCGCGGCGGCGCGCCATCGCCGACCACTACCGCCCCTTGCTCGATCTTCTCCCGGAGGCCGACCGTGCCCACGCCTGACCCGCGCCCCGTCCTGCTGGTGGACATGGGCGGAGTGTTCTTCGCCTACTCCTTCGCCCGCGCCCTCGACGCCTGGGCCGCCGCCTCCGGCGCCGACCGCGCCGAGATCGGCCGCCGGTGGCTCATCGACCCGCCCTTCGACGCGTTCGAACGCGGCGACATCGACCCGGCCGGCTACTTCGAGCACCTGCGCAGCCTGCTCGGGCTGCGGCTGGACGACACGCGGCTCGCGGCGGGATGGAACAGCATCTACGGCGACGTCGACGAGGACCTGGTCCGGCTCCTGCGCAGCGCCGAGGTCCGCGCACGCTTCCGCGGGATCGCCGGAGTGTCCAACACCAACAGCGTGCACGCGGGCTTCTGGCGCCGCCTCTACCGCGACCAGCTCCCCGTGCTCGACACCGTGCACTGCTCGCACGAGATGGGGACGGCCAAACCGGAGCCGGAGTTCTTCGACCGCGTCGCCGCCCGCCACGGCGTCGGCCGCGGCTCCCTCGTCCTCGTCGACGACATCCCCGTGGTCGTCGACGCCGCCCGCGCCCTCGGCATGCGAGCCCACCTCTACGCGGGCACCTCCGGCCTCGCGGGCTTCCTCGCCGCGCTCTGACCCGCCGCCGAACGACCCCGTTGTTCCGCTACCGCAAGGGACCTTGCCGTGCACCTGCTCATCACCGGCGCCGCCGGGTTCATCGGATCCGCCCTCACCCGCGCCCTGCGCACCGCGGGCCACACCGTGACGGCGGTCGACGACCTGTCCGTCGAATCGCCGCGCGCCCGCCCGGACGGGCTGCAGGTGCGCGACGTGCGCTCCCTGACCCCGCACGACCTCGACGGCGCCGACACCGTCGTGCACCTGGCCGCGCACAAGTCCGTGCCCGCCTCGTTCCTCACGGACGCGTTCGAGCACAACACCGCAGCGGACGCGCACCTCATCCGCGCCTTCGCCCGCTCGACCGCACGCCGGCTGCTGCTGGCCTCCTCCTGCGAGGTCTACGGCCAGCACGCTGGGCCTCTGCCCGAAACCGCCGCGCGCGCTCCCCGATCCCCGTACGCGACCGGGAAAGCCGCCACCGAGCACCTCGCGGAGGTCTACCGGCCGCTGCTCGGGCCCGGCCGCCAGATCGCAGTGGCGCGGCTGTTCAACACCTTCGGCCCCGACGAGGGAGCCGACGCGGTCGTGCCCGCGTTCCTCGACGCCGCCGCCGACGACGGCGAGCTGACGATGGAAGGCGACGGCGGACAAGCCCGCGACCTGACCCACATCGACGACATGACCGCCATGCTCACCCGTATCCTCGCCCGCCGCGATCTGCTGCCGATCGTCAACTGCGGCTCGGGACGGGCGTGCACGATCCTCGAACTCGCCCGCTCGGTCATCCGAGTGGCCGGCGGCGGCCGCGTCCGCCGCGTCCCGGCCCGTCCCAACGAGATCCGCTCCTTCACCGCCGACACGACGCTGTTCGCCGACGTCTACGGGCTGCTCCCGCACCGGCCGCTCGCCGCGGCCCTGGCGGACACGCTGCGCCAGCGCCGCCCGCAGCACTGCACCAGCACCGGGGCGCCGCGATGACCGCCTCGGGGCCCGGACCGCTGCACGAGGCGAGCGGCCCGGTCGCGCTGGGCACCTTCGAGTACGGCACCGGCGCGGTTCCGCCGGCGCAGGCGGCGCTCCTGCTGCGGACCTACCACGAACACGGCGGCCGGCTGCTGGACACCGCGCCCACCTACGGACCGGCGGACGGGGAAGGCCGTGCCGAGTCCTTGATCGGGCGCTGGCTGCGCGACAGCGGTGCACAAGGCATGGAGGTGATCACCAAGGCCGGTCTCGACCCGGCCCGGCCCGAGCGCGGCGACCTGCGGCCCGAGACGATCCTGGCCAGCCTCGCGCGCAGCACGCAGCGGCTCGGCGTCACCGTCACGCTGGTCCTGCACCGCGACGACCCCGCCGTGCCGGTCGACGAGATCGCCGACGCCCTCGACCGCGCCGTCGGAAGCGGGCTGGCCCGGCGGGTCGGCACCTCCAACTGGACCACCGCCCGGCTCGCCCGCTGGATCGCCGACGCGGCGCGGACGGGGCGGACGGCGCCTTCGGTGACCGCCCCGCTGTGGAGCATCGCGCCCCGGGCCGTGCCCGCGCAGGAACCGTGGCTGGTCGAGGCCGACGGCGCGCACCTGCGCCTCGCGGCCCGCCACGGCCTCACCGTCACCCCGTACCGGACGCTCGCCGCGGGATTCCTCGCCGACCGCCACTCCGGGCGGCACGCGGCCCACCATGCCGCTGCCTACGACACCCCGGCCGGGCGGCTGCGGCGAGCGCGGCTGCGGCAGGCGGCCGCGACGCTGGGCATGACCTCGCACGGGCTCGCGCTGGCCTGCCTGCGCGCGGCGAGTCCGACGGCAGTTCCGGTCGTCGGGCCCCGCACGCCGGGGCAGCTGCGCGAGTGCCTGCGCGGCGCCGTCGCCGGCCCGCGCGTCCGGCCGGAGCTCCTCCGCTACCTGGAGGCGCGGCCGTGACCCGCTCGGTGCGGCGGCGGGCACGCGGCAGGCGCGGCGGGGGACGGGTCGAGCAACCGGGCGAAGCGCTGCGGGACGAGACCGCGGCTGTTGCGACCGTAGCGAAACAGCCACGTGGCGCGGCGCAGATGCTCGCGCAGGTCGTGCCCGAGCTCGTCCAATGTCCCGCGCACCTGCAGCGGCTCCGCGAAATCGAACACCGCCGCTGCCGGGACCGGCGGACCCGCTGTCGCGTCGGCGATCTCGACCGTGCCGGCAGCCGGTCCTGCCGCGTCCGCAGGACGGACCCGGGCGATGCGCCAGCAGCGGTCGTCCCGGGACACCGTCCACCGCCCGGCGACACGGTCGTCGTCGGGACAGGCGGCGGGGGCGACCGCGAAACCTTTGAATTCGAGCCGTCGGAGCCACTCGTGCACCGCCGTATCCGCGGCCGCGGTCCGCTCCGCCGGGTCGAGCGAGGCCGGGCTCAGCCGGCGGATGACCCGCGCCGGCACACCGCCGGCGAGGACGCTCGCGGGCACCGGCTTCGCGACCGCGGCCGCGGCGGCGACAATGCTGCCGGCACCGACCGCGACCCCGGGAAGCAGCACCGCGCGGAAACCCAGCCACACGCCGTCGCCCACCGTGACCCCGGCGAACGCGGCACCGTGCCCGTGCCGGACCGCGTGCCCGGCGTGGTAGCCGTGGGTGAAGATCGCGACTTGCGCGCTGATCCCCACCTCGTCGCCGATCACCACCGGCTCCGTCGGATTCACCAGGACGTCCGGCGCGATCTGGCACCGGTCCCCGACCCGCACGGTCGAGCGCGGCTCCATCGACGCCCCGCCGCCGACACGCCATCGCTGCCCGACATAGGTTTCGTCGCCGACCGACAACTCCAGGCACTGCACCTGCGCGTCGGCATCGACCACCGAGCCCGCGCCGAGCCTGGCCCGCTCGGCCACGAGCCACCGGCTGCCCTGACCCACTCGCGCGTGCTCGGCGAGTTCGAGCCGCGCCGACCGCAGATCACACCCCTGCTCGACAACGGCCCCGTCGCCGAGCACCAGTTCGTCGGCGACCAGCACCGTGCCGGCCCCGATGCGCACGTCCTGCCCGATCCGGACACGCTCGGCCCGAATCTCCACACCCGGAAAACCGTTCATCGCCAACACCTTTCGCCGATCCACAGTGGACATATCGGCGGACCTGGCCGCGGGCGCCCACGCGCGGCCGCCGCTCAGGCCTCGCCGGGTCAGGAGGACTCATGAACCCGCGTCAGCCGACGGCGCGCACCGTTCTCGCCGTCGCCGCGCACGCCGACGACGAAGTCCTCGGAGCCGGGGGCACCCTGGCCGCGCACGCCCGCGCGGGCAACCGGGTGCGGCTGCTCGTGCTCAGCGCCAGCGCCACCAGCCGTCCCGCCGAGGACCACGACGCGGTCCATGCTCACCGCAGCGCGTGCGTCGCGCGGGTCGCGGCGCTCTACGACGCCGAGTTCCGCGTCGACGACCTGCCCGACAACGCGTTCGACACCGTGCCACGGCTGCAGATCACCCGCCGGATCGAACAGGCGGTGCACGCCTGGCGGCCGCAGATCGTCTACACCCACAGCCGCGTCGACCTCTCGCTCGACCACCGCATCACCGCCGACGCGGTCGCCGCCGCGACCCGCCCCCAGCCCGGGACCCCGGTCGCCACCGTGCTCGCGTGGGAGGTCCGCTCGGCCACCGAGTGGGGCAGCGGCGAGCCGTTCCGCCCGGCCTGGTTCCAGCCCCTGACCCCGCAGGACCTGGCCGTGAAGGACCGGGCCCTGCGGCTGTACGGCTCGGAGCTGCGCGCCTGGCCGCACAGCCGCTCGCACCAGGCGATCCGCGCGGCGGCGCAGGTGCGCGGAGCCCAGATCGGGGTGGCGGCTGCCGAGGCGTTCGAGGTCGTGCGCCATGTCGTCACTGCGGACGGCTGAACCAGGCCTGCGGCCGCCCGGACCGCGCGTGCGCGATCAGCTCGAGCACGCGGGGGCGCATCGGCGGGAACTCGGCGGGGGAGAACCAGCCGACCTCCAGCGACTCGTCGTCGGCGACGTGCGGCTGCGCGGCGGGGTCGAGGGGGCGGCACGCGAACACCAGTTCCAGGTACTGCGCCCGATCCCCGTTGCCATGGCGCACCGGCTCGGAGACCGTCACCGCGGCCAGGCGCTGCACCATCACGCGAACCCCGGTCTCCTCCTCGACCTCGCGCGCCGCCCCGTGGGCCGGGTGCTCGCCCGGCTCCAGGATGCCGCTCAGCAGCGACCACTCGCCGGTGTCCGCGCGTCGTCCCAGCAGCACGCGGTCGCGGTCGTCGATCACGACCGCGTTCACCCCGGGCAGCCACAGCAGATGCTCGGAGCCGACAGCGGCCCGTAGGCCTGCCACGAAAGCGGGAATCATCGGGAGCCCTTCGCCAGCCGGTGCGGATCACCGATCAGCCCAGCGCGGTGCGTCCGCGCGCGCCACGGCTTCCGGCGTGAACCTCGTAAACGGGAGCGCGCTGCCGTGAACCTCGTGAAGACCGCGTCCCGGGCCGGGCCGGCGGCGTACCGTCGAGCCGTGGCGACTGAGAGTGTCTCCTCACCGCGCGGCCCGGGCGTGCTCGCAGACGCTCTCGCCCTGGCCCGGTGGAACGGGCGCGACCTGATCAGGGCGATCAACCCGCGCCTGCACGCGATGGGCCGCCCCACCGTGGACATCACCGCCGGCTACCACTGGCTGAAAGGCCGCGTGCCGCACGACGCGGCAGTGCGCGACGTGGTCGCCGTGGTCCTCGCCGAAGCGACCGGGCATCGCTACACCGGCGTCCAGATGTGGGGCCCCGGGCATCCGGAGAGCATGCCCGGGCAGTCCCGGGAGACCGGCGACCTGCTCGGCCCGCTCGCTGTCGAGGACGTCCTGCGCGTCGCGGCGGACTTCACCCGCGGCCCGTCGGGGGCGGCGCTGGTGCACGCCGACGGCGACACGCTGCTCACCACAGCGGTGTGGGACGCGACCCGCCAGGCCGCGGTACCCGTTCTCATCGGCCGCGGCCACGGCGACGAGGTGGTCCCGGAGTTCGTCGACATGCTGTTCGACCAGCTCGCGGCGTTGCGGCGGCTCGACGACCGGACCGGCGGCGGCCCGCTGAGCCAGCGCCAAGCCCGCACGGCCCTGAGGGATTCCCTCGAGCTGATCCGCACCGGCCGCTACACGCCGGCCACGGGCCTGCGGCTGCTGTGCCACGCCGCCGGCGCGGCCCAGATCGCCGGGTGGCTCACCTTCGACGCCGGGCTCGCCCCGGCAGCCCACCGCTACCAGCTGCTCGCGATCCGGCTTGCCCGCGCCGCGGGCGACACCACCACGGTCTCCAACGTGCTGGGCATGCTCGCCTACCAGCACGCCGCCGGAGCCAATCCGCGCGTGGCCCTCCGCTTCGCGCATGCAGCGGTCGAGCACTCCGCCCGCGCGGTGCCGCTCGTGCGGGCCCGCGCGTGGGGACGGATGGCCACCGCGTGCGCCAGCGACGGCGACCTGCCCGGCTACCGACGCGCCGCCGAGCGGTGCCGAGACCTGCTCGACCGCCCCCATCCCGACAACCCGGCGTCGCTGTACTACCTCACCCCGGAACAGGTGGACGCCGAAGGCGGGCAGGCGCTGGTCGACCTCGCCGCGCTCAACCCGCGCAAGCGGACTGTCTTGCTGCGCGAAGCCGCCGAGCTTCTGACGCCGATCGCCGCCCGCGGCCCGGCCGCCGGCTACCGCCGTTCCGGGCTCCTGCACAGCATCCACCTCGTGCGCTCCGCGATCGGCGCCCGCGACGCCGACGCGGTCGCCCAGTGGACCCGGGTGGTGTCCGAGCACGTGCCCGCCGTGCAATCGGTGCGTTGCCGGGCGCTGCTCGGGTCCGTGCGGGCCCGGGCGAGCAGACAGCTGCGCGCCGCTGGGCACACCGATGCGCTGGACGCGCTCCGCCAGGCATTATCGACGCCATGACACGGGTGAGTGACGCCGCTGCGGACTGGACGATCACCCGCGTCCGCTACGACAGCGCCGCCGCGCGCGTCCTCACCCTGGCGCTGCACCGCGAGCAGCTGGCCGTGTACGGCAGCGCCGAGGACCCCGAGGACACTCCGCCGGGCGACTTCGAATCGCCGAGCGGGCTGTTCCTGCTCGCCCTCACCCGCGACGGCACCGCCCTCGCCTGCGGCGGCTGGCGCACCGTCTGCCCCGCGACCGGCGAGATCAAACGCATGTACGTCACCGCCGGCGCACGCGGCCACGGTCTCGGCCGCCGCATCCTGAAGGCTCTGGAACACGACGCCGGCCGCCGCGGCATCACCCGCGTGATTCTCGAAACAGGCGTCCGCAACCACGCCGCGCTGGCCCTCTACACCAGATCCGGATACAGCCCGGTCACGCCCTACGTGACCGGACGAGACCCGCGCATCAACCGGGCCATGACCAAGATGCTCCGTTCCGCCCCTCCGTGACGGGTCGCGCTCAGGACATTCGCTGCGGGCCGACCGGGCACGCGGTCCGATGCATCAGGGGCGAGTTGGCGGCTCGTGGCACCGTCGGCGACGACAGCGCTGCCGTCACGGCCACGGCCACGACGTGGCGTCCGCTTCCGCCCAGTCGACCTCGCGCGCCAGCAGCGTCGGCCCGAACGCCCACTGCGTGATCACGGCGCGCAGCGCTGCGAGCGGGATCGCCGCGTCGGCGGGGAACCGGTTGGCGTCGGGGTCCCAGTGGCCGCCGGTCAGGGCGACCTCGGTCGAACTTGAAGTAGGCCGAGGTCCGGATCTTCTCCGCGCCGAGCTTGGGTGTGAGGTACAGGCGCGGGTTCTCCGGTGTTTCGGGCAGACTGAACATGAAGTCCAGGAATCGTTCCAGGGCTTCGGTGTTCTGGAACTCGGCGTTGTAGACGGCGCTGGGGAACTGGAAGAACCCGGTCACCGCCCAGCCGTGCACGAGGTGGCTGTCGCGGGCGAGCAGGTCCCTGCTCGCCTCGTGCACATCAGCGGTCATCGCGGTGCTCCCTGGAACGGCGTGCTCGTGGGCGTGCCCGAGCCGGTCGGCCACCACACCACCAGCGTGGCCGCTTCCGGCAGAATCTTACGGACCACCTCCTGGCAGCTCAGGCCCGCCGAGCCGATGCACGGTCCGCGGGATTGTTGATCACGAGCACGCCGTAGTCCGCGCTCGCGTTCAGCATCGCGGCCGCGACCTTCACGTGGCTGGCCTGGATGTAGCGGCCGGTGGGGTCGGTCTGCGCCCCGGTGTCTTCCTGCGCCTTCGTGGCTTTCTGGTAGGCGTCGTCGCCGCTGCTGCTCTCGAAGGGGTGCTCGGTGCCGTCGTCGTCGTAGTACAGACCGGCGGTGAGCTTTTTCCCTTGCAGCGCGGCAATCCGCGCTGCGGCCCAGTCCGCGTCCTGCGCTGCAGCGCAGGACGTCCTTCGGGCAGGAGCTGTCGTCGGCGCGGGCCGCTGCCGGTCCGGAGGCGGCGCAGCCGAACGTGCCGGAGCAGCTCGGCACGACAAAGATCCACGCCAGAATTCCCAGCGCGACAACGAAAACGAACTTCTGCATCCGCGTATCCTGTTGCTACACAACAGGTTGCACGGAAGAAACCCGCGCTGGCGCGTGCGTGACCTCATGCAGGCTGCTCCTCGCGTGGGCGTGTGGCGGCCGGGGCTTCAGCCGTTCTGTCTACACGGCGTCACTGGACCCGCACAAGACGCGACCAGCGGTTGTCTGTGTCGCCGAGCGACATCCGCACCGCCTCGTCCGCGAACCCGGAACCGTGACTCCCCGCCGCTCGACCCAGCCTTCGCCGCACGGTGCCCCCGCGCCCTGACCGGGGCGCGGCTTCAGGAGAACAGGGCCGGTTTCCGGAGGCGGCCCTGATGGCCTGACAGGATGCCAGTCGCCTCGGACACGGCCTTTCTGCGCCGGCGACGAAACTCTTCGACCGCGATCCCGCGCTGGATATTGCGATGTGGCGGGAGCAGGAGCTGCAGCGCGCCTACGCCTACGCCGACCGCGGGGTCGCCGCGACGATCCTGACGACCTCGACGACACCCAATTCGACGAGGTCGTCCGCCCGTCCGTGCTGGTGCTGGCTCGCATCGCGCATGCCCTCGACCTCGACCTCGGCACGCTGGCGGCGAGGCTGCCGGCGCCGCCGCCGGGCAAGG